>JBGUUT010000033.1:0-15793 GCA_045133795.1 Spirochaetota bacterium | reverse complement strand
GTTCCAGCTGTGGTGAGTACGTGAAACGTACGAACGGAGTATTTCCGATAGGAAATACCAAGCAGAGCTAAATGGAACGATGTGTTTTAGCTAGCTTTCGCTTGAACTGCGTTAAATACTTCATTCGTTCCGGCTAATTACGGAGAGTATGTACTTTTGTGATTTTCTGCTACTTTTAGAATTCCGGCATTTGAATCAACATTATATTGAGAGTTTTTATTTCGGGCATCTCTATAAAACCATTCTCCTAAAGCAAACATGATTGCATTATATCTATTACCATCTTCAAACATGCTTTTAAATGCATCTGTATTTTCGTTATAACAAGTCATCGCAATTTCACCGAATACTTTTGGGAAAATACTTTGCATAAAGATATTAAAATCTGAGTTTTGGGCTTTATTTTTCAATGTTTCATCTTTACTCATTTTGGCTTGAAAAGCCCCGACAATAACCCTGTCACCATCTTTAAAATCACCCTTAAATCGTTCATTTATCTTTTCAATAATTTCATCTAACGGTGATTTAGGATTTTTTGAACCACCAGCTGTTTCTATTGCAGGTTCATATACACCCTTTTCATCTTTTTTAAGATTAATTGCACCTTTAAATGTTTCTCGCAACTTGTAATATTCCAAACTTAAAAGCTCTTCGATATCAATCATTGTTTCAGTTTCTGCAGGGAGTAATTTAACAAGATATTTGCAAAAAATATATTCCTTATGCAAATCCTCATCAAACATTCTGGTAACCTGACTCACAAAGTCATAATAGCGAACAAGTTTTCTTAAATCACGTCGGAATTGATATTTATCATTTGATGTCTTCTCATTGTAAGCATCAGCAAAAGGCTTTAAAACAACGCTTAATTTTCCTAAAGCATTTTTATCGTTGTTACGTAATTTTTTATATGTTTCAACAAAGCTAATTACATCATTATCACCGTAGACTTTATATGCTCTTAGATTTTTTTGAGTTGTATAAAGCAAATCAGCATTAACTTCTTCTTTTAGATATGTTTCCTGATAAAATGGCTGGAATGCTTCAAAAATTTCTTCTTGTGTATTCACAAAATCAAGAACAAAAGTATCATCTTTTCCGCTGCAAGTTCTGTTTAATCGGCTTAGTGTCTGAACAGCTTTTATACTTCGCAATTTTTTATCTACAATCATTGTATGAAGTAACGGCTCATCGAATCCGGTTTGATATTTTTCTGCAACAATCAAGACATTAAAATTATTATGAAATTCTTCTTTTGTTTGACTTTCACTAATATAAGAACCGTCTTTTCGTACGTTCAAACTTGGTTCTGAATATTCTACATCATCATCTTTTACGACTCCGCTAAATGCGATAAGAATATCCATTGCATTTTCATAACCTTTCAGTTTTATAAATCGCTTAATTTCATGAAAATATCTAACAGCTGCAAGACGACTGGCAGTAACAACCATCATCTTACCTTTTCCGCCGATTTTACCTTTAGTAGTGTTAATATAAGTTTCTACAATGATTTCAGATTTTTGACTGATATTTGTAGGATGAAGTTGGGCATATTTTAATATTACTTTTGTTGCCTTATTCGCCGGTAAATCCGGATTATCAGGAAAGTTTTTTGCAATTTTGTAGCAAGTATCATAAGTCATGTAGTTTTTTAACACATCATGAATGAAACCTTCTTCTATTGCCTGTCGCATACTGTAAATATGGAAAGGATGATAACTTCCGTCATTATGCCTAGTCCCAAACATTTCCAAAGTTTTGTCTTTTGGAGTTGCCGTAAAAGCAAAGAACGAAAGATTTTTATGCTTACCATGTGCAATCATTTCTTTAATTATTTTATCATCTTTTTCTATTTCTTCTTCTGCCATACCTTCTATTTCTGCATATTCTTTTAATGCATCATCTGTATCTGCAAGTGCAGTTTTTAACTTCAATGCCGCAGAACCAGTTTGAGAAGAATGAGCTTCATCTACAATTACAGCAAAGTTTCTACCTTTTACTTTATCTACTTCTTCGTAAATCACCGGAAACTTTTGTAATGTAGTAACAATAATTCTGTCACCGTTATTTAATGCATCACGTAAATCTTTTGAATTCTTTTTTTCATCGATTGTCGTAACTGCTCCGAGTGTATGGTCAAAGCTGCTTATTGTATCTTGTAATTGAGCGTCTAAAACCGTACGGTCCGTAACAACTACAACACTGCTAAAAATTGCATTATTTTCATCGTCATGAAGAGACGCAAGTCGGTACGCTGTCCATGCAATAGAATTTGATTTTCCGGAACCTGCACTATGTTGAATAAGATAGTTTTTGCCACTACCATTAGCTTTTACATCTTGAATGAGTTTTCTGACTACATGAAGTTGATGGAATCTTGGGAATATCAAAGTTTGTTTTTCTTTGATTTCAATTTCGCCGTCATCTTTATATATTTTTTCTTTTTTTATTTGTAAGTGAAGGAACTTTTGAAAAATATCCATCATACTATCTTTTTGAAGGACATCTTCCCAAAGATAACTTGTTATAAAATCTTTATCAGTTGTACTAGGATTACCTTTTCCACCGTCATGCCCCGCACCGTTAGACCCTTGATTAAAAGGCAAAAAGAAGGTTGACTTTCCGTTTAGTTTCGTAGTCATGTAGACATCATACAAATCAACACAAAAATAAACTAAAACACGAGTATTAAATTGAAAAACAAGCTCTCGTGTATCTCTGTCATTTTGCCATTGAAGTTTTGCATTAACAACGCTTTGTCCCGTAAGTTGATTTTTTAATTCAAGAGCGACAAGCGGAATCCCGTTTACAGTCAAAATCATATCTACTGATTTTGAACAAATTGATAAATAATACCATTGTCTATAACATTCTATTTTATTTTTCTCGTATAGTTCAGCCGAAAGCTGATTTAATGTTGATTCAGGTTTGAAAAAGCAAACTCTAAAATGTATACCGCGATGTTTAAAACCGTGACGAAGAACAGAAAGCATTCCGTCTGCAATTACTGCATCGTTAAACTTTTTGCAAAAAGCATCTTCCGTATTTCCCGGATTTTGTACTTCAAAACGTTTCCATTCTTTACTTTGAGTTTCTTTTATAAAATTAATAAGTGTATTTTTATAGATTCCGAAATTTGTATCAAAAACATCAGAGCCTTTTGTGTAACCACCGTTTGCTGAGATAAAATATTCTTCAATGTAATCTTCAAAATTCTTTTCTTTTGTGCGTAGTTCTTCTAATGTTTTTGGCATAAATTAAATCCTCTTATTGTTAAATATTGTTCTACATCCCTCATAATTGATTCTGTTCCCATTGTATGAAGCACATCATAAAAAGGCACAAGATATTTTTGAATACATCCTGTATCATGTAAAACTTTGTACACATGGGAAGGATAGAGATTTTGTGCATTTGCGATTGCGTTGATTATGTATATTACAAATTCTGCTGTTTCGTCGGTCATATATTATTCCTTATATTGCCACACGGATTCGGAAAATCTACGATTTTCCGTATATTTACACCTCTTCAAAATGTCCTATTTTTCCATATTCTTCTGCAGAAAATTTTAAAAACTCATAAAAATCGGAAGTAAGAATGTATTTTACATAACGACCTTCATTATCAAATCCTTCTTGTTTTTTTACATATGCCGAAGTAAATAATCTATTACCACAAAAATATAAATTACCTTTTACTACAATAGGGCTATTATTATTTTTTAAAAAAGTTTTTAGATAATTTATATCATCTCTACATAAGCTATCAACAAAATCCCAAAGTCCTTCTAGATTTATTTGCATTGCCTTTCTTTTATAAAATTTATCTATTTCTTGTGATTCTTTTTTTTTCTTGTTACTATTGCTTATCCACATTAAAGACTGAATTAATATAAACAAAGCACCAACACAAAAACAATAATACCCTGACTTAGAAAATCTTTCGATCAGCCAAAACTCTTCAGGAGTAAAAGCATAAATAATTGCAGAAATAACAAGACTTATAACAGTAGGCATAAAGTGTTTCTCTAAAAAAATCTTAAATATTTCACTAATCTTTTCCATATTCATCCTCCTACACGCTCCTTTTCCCGGTAACTACTTCATAAATCAGCGACTTTTTGTATGCTTCTAATTCTACCACCAACTGTTCTTTCTTTGTAATAAGTTTATCGATTTCGGAACATTTTTTATCGAGGTAAGTGATAAGTGAAAGTTGAGAAGTGAGAGGTGGAACAGGAAGTCTAAAATCAGAAAATGCTGATAATGAAATTTCTTTAAATGTTGTTCCAGAGCCTAAAAGTTCAAAAAGTTCTGTGAAAACACTAAGAAGGTAATAAAAAAACTTAATATCTAAATTTACTTTCTTCACACAAGCAAGACAACCTTGATTTGTACACATTTCATCTGTATTTATACAAACTTTCCCAATTGGTGCTCTTTTTGAAAAAATAAGACTACCACGTGGTATTATTTCTAAAGCATATGATTTTAATCCTTTTTTAGATAAATTTCTTTTTCCACCTGAAATAAAAACATTCTCTGTTGAAAAATCCGCAGGAGTTACCCATTTTATATCTTCGTCCCAAAATTCAGGATTATCACTTTTAGGTGTTGTACCAGAGAAAATATGAAACAAACTTTTCAAGGCTCTTACTTCCCATTCCTCCGGAATCTCGCCAATCCATTCTATTCCGCTGTCTTTCATTTTTGCATTGGGATTTAGACCTTTTGTAACAACTTCGGTGATGATAGCTTGTTTTAATTTTTTATATTCTTCAATACTTTCACGAGTCTTTGAAATAGTGGAATCGATTTCGGAACATTTTTTGTCGAGGAAATCTGCAATTTTTTGTTGAGTAGTTACTAATGGCACAGGAATAGTAATATTTTTCACTTTTGACGAGGTTATTAAAGGCTGAGCATTAGAAGTATTTAATCTATTTAAATCAAACGATATCAAAACATAATATAAAAAATTCCTATTACTTTTTGGAATAACAACTAAAGCATTGTCTGTTGCAAAAACTTTGTCAAAAGGTCTTGTTACACAACCACATCTTGCACCAACTCTACCAATCAATAAATTACTTTCGTTAGCGTTATATACATCTGTATATCCAAGAATTTCACCGCCACCAAAAACTTGATACTTTCCATTACTTGAAAGTAATTCATTTCTAATAGCATCTCCTGATTTTACTTCTA
This sequence comes from Spirochaetota bacterium, assembly GCA_045133795.1. Taxonomy (GTDB): domain Bacteria; phylum Spirochaetota; class GWE2-31-10; order GWE2-31-10; family GWE2-31-10; genus RGIG8597. The sequence continues at coordinate 10,580 of JBGUUT010000033.1, read as the reverse complement.
TCAGATGCTTGCATTTAATAACTTTCCACTCACTCGGAATTTCTCCAATCCATTCTATTCCACTGTCTTTCATCTTTCGCATTTTGTTTCTTCCCCATTTTCTTAACAATCGGATTTGCTCAAATCTAACGACTTTCGCTTCTTAAACGTGAGTTCCGTTAGGAACGAACAAATCCGGTTGTTTCTCTTATCTTTCGCATTTTGTTTCTTCCTCATTTTCTTAACAATCAGATTTGCTCAAATCTAACGACTTTCGCTTCTTAAACGTGAGTTCCGTTAGGAACGAACAAATCCGTTTGTTATTTTTCACTTCTCACCTTTCACTTTTTTTAGCTGTTTGTTCCAAGTTCTTTATAACTTCTAAATATTCTTTTTCTACAGGAGAAAGATTTTTCTGAATAAACTTTTGATATTCGGCTTCAGCTTTTTCTAAAGCTTGTTTGTTGCTTATTGAACCTGCATTATCTAAAACTTCTTTTCCTGTACTAGATAAAATCCTGTCTAATTGTTCAACATAATCTGCCATGTACATTGTTTTATGTTCCATGGCGTTGATTTCTGCCAAATCAAAATATGCTGAAACTAAATTATTCAAGATTTTTAGTTCACTTTCAGAAAGATAATTTTTTGCAGTTTTGATGTCTTTTTTGGTTGGAAAATCTCCATCAAATGTTGTAAGTCCCATAAATTCTTTTTCTGCATCAGCACGGTTATAAATTACTTCTGCCGCAGTATTGCCGTGTGTTGCGTAATGAAGTTTGTTTTGAACCATTTTAAAAAAAGCAATACTTTCTGCACTTTTGGGATTGTAATCCGCACTTGTTGCATACAAATCTAAAACTTGACGATACATTACTTTTTCACTGGAACGAATATCACGAATTCTATCTAAAAGCTCTTTCCAGTAATCGCCGCCACCAAGTTCTTTTAATCGCTTATCATCAAGAGCATATCCTTTTTTTAGATATTCTTTTATTAAATCTGTTGCCCATCGTCTAAATTGAGTTGCAACTAATGATTTAATACGATAACCAAGAGAAATTATCATATCAAGGTTATAGAACTTTGTATTATAAGATTTGCCATCTGCTGCAGTTGTTCGGAAATTCCGAACAACTGATATTTCATCCAATTCACCTTCTTCAAAAATATGTTTTATGTGCTCACTGATATTTGATTTACTTGTTTGATAAAGTTCTACAAGTTGAGCTTGTGTAAGCCAAACCGTTTCATCTTCAAACCTTACGTTAATTTGAGTAAGTCCATCTTGAGTTTGATAAATTACAATATCCCCTCTCACTTCTCCCCTCTCACTTTACTTTATTCCGCTGTCTTTCATTTTTCGCATTTTGTTTCTTCCCCATTTTCTTAACAATCGGATTTGCTCAAGTCTAACGACTTTCGCTTCTTAAACGTGAGTTCCGTTAGGAACGAACAAATCCGTTTGTTTCTCTTATTTTTCGCATTTTGTTTCTTCCTCATTTTCTTAACAATCGGATTTGCTCAAATCTAACGACTTTCACTTCTTAAACGTGAGTTCCGTTAGGAACGAACAAATCCGTTTGTTTATCACTCATTCACTTCTGAATAATTCTTCAACAAAGTTAATCGTTCCCATTTCAAAGAAGATTCTCCAAAATTAATAAGTAATCCGACAGCTTTGTTTGTACCATGTAAATAGTTTATTACTTGAGCTTTGTGAGCGTTTACTAATTTTGATACACATTTTAATTCTACAATTATATTTCCATAACAAACAAAATCAGCATAATATTCTTTGTGAAGTTTAGTTCCCTTATAAAAAATTTCTATTTTTGACTCCTTAACAAAAGGAATATTCATTAATTCAAATTCTATTGCTAAGGCTTCTTGATAAACAGCTTCCAAAAAACCATTTCCAAGTTCATTAAATACATTCATACAAGCTTTTATTATTTTTCCTGTTTCTTCTTCATACAATAACAAACTTTTTCTCCTTTTCCTACGTGAGCATCGTTAGATGCGAACAAATCCGTTTGACAATTTTTCACTTCTCACCCAAAATCGCTTTCAATGATTCCCCTATCTCACTTTCGAGTTTAGTTATCCGAGCAAAAATATCTTCTGATTTTTCTGGGGCTTGATATTCATAAAAATATCTTGTCATAGGGATTTCATAACCGACTTTTGTTTTCTTTGGGTCATACCATGCGTCCGGGGCATAAGGCAAAACTTCTCGCTTAAAATATGAATCAATATCTTCGCTCATAGGAATATTTTCTGAGTCTTGCAAATCTTTGTCGGGAACAGGATTTCCTTTTTTATCCTTTTCGATATTTCCGTTTTCATCCTTTTTAGGTCGTTCAACAGTTATTTTATTGTACCCAAAATCTGTAGTATCAAAAATCTTGCTTTCGCAGTAAATACAGTTTTTATCGCCATAGATTTTTTCATTTTGATATTCACTATATGCTTGAACAATTAATTCTCTACATTTATCTGTAATATCATTTCGTTTTGTTCCGATGGATTTTCTTCGTGGTTCATAACATTTTGAAGCGTCAATAAGTTGAACTTTTCCGGCTTTTTCTTCCGGGCGGTCTTTGCTCAATATCCAAATATATGTACTGATTCCTGTGTTCATAAACATATCTGTACCAAGTTGGATAATACAATCAAGCCAATCGTTTTCGAGAATATAACGACGGATTTCACTCGGTCCGCTTTCTGCATCACCGCTAAACAAAGGAGAACCGTTTTGAATAATTGCCATTTTTCCGTGTCTTGCCAATTTTGCAAGTCCGTTTAATACGAAAAGTTGCTGACCATCACTGATTTTTGGAAGTCCCGGTGCAAATCTTCCGTTATTCCCCTGTTTATGTTCTTTTTCGACAGCGTCTTTTTCTTTCTTCCAGTCAATTCCAAAAGGTGGATTTGAGATAATATAGTCAAAAGTAAAATCTTTGAATTGGTCATTGCTCAAAGTATTTCCAAATCGCATATTGTCCGGGTCGCCACCGCGAATCATCATATCGGCTTTTGCAATCCCAAATGTTGACGGATTGATTTCTTGACCAAAAGTAATTACTTCTGTTTCGCTGTTTAATTTTGCAATTCTCTCTTGCATACAAGAAAGCATTTGACTGGTTCCCATTGCCATATCGTAAACTGTACAACTTGAAGTGGAAGCAATATCACTTTCTGCAAGTAAAACATCTGTCATAAGATAAATGATATCTCGGCTTGTAAAGTGGGCTCCGGCTTGGTCATCATAACTTTCTGAAAATCGACGAACTAAGTCTTCAAAAATGTATCCACAATCAACTGCACTTATTTTATCCGGTCCAAGATAACCTTTTTCAGAATTAAACTCTTTTATCACAAGATATAGAGCTTCTGCTTCCACAAGTCGTTTAATAATATTATCAAACTCAAACTTAGCAAGAATATCTTGTACATTATCAGAAAATCCATGTATGTAATCTTTAAAGTTATCTTCAATATTTGCAGGGTCATTAAGTAAACTTGTAAAATTAAATTTTGATGTATTATAAAATTGATAACCTGAGGCTTGTCGTAAAAATCCGTCTTTTACTGCCATTGTTTTTACTTGTTCCCATTTTGCTAAAACTGCATCGTGAGTCGGCAACAAACAATCATGAAATCTTTTTATTACTGTAAATGGTAAAATTACTAAGCCATATTCATGTGGTTTAAAAGGTCCTGCTAAAACATTTGCCACGTTCCACATCATTGCTGATTTTTCTTGTATATTGATTCCAACATTTGAAATTAAAGTATCATTTTCTGTCATATAAACCACCTTTTCCTCCATTATATCACAGCTACAATCTCAAATAACGCTACAGTAAAGATTTTTTTTATTTTTTAAACTAACTTTCGCACGTTTTTTCCCGATGAAAAAAAACAAATATAATGTTCCGTGTTCACCACAGCTTCCACAGATTAAAACCTAAATAGCTCATTTTCAGGGAAAAGAAGATTGACAATTAACTGTTATTAATTGATATAATTGAGTCTATGCTTAATAAAAACAAACCGAAAATATCTGCCGGCGAAGCAAAAGCTGTTTCCTCACCTTTTCAATTTATTTCCAATGAAGCTCACTATGAAGCAGTAATAGAACGCATTAAATCTGTAAAAAAAATCCTGTGGATTGGTACAGCAGACATTAAGGACCTTTATGTAAAAAACGGAAAAAAAACAAAACCCTTGCTTGAAGTACTTTCCGACTTGGTAAAAAACGGCGTACAAATCCGTTTGATTCATGCAAAAGAACCCGGAGCCGTATTTCGAAAAGATTTCGATAAATACCCTGCACTTATTGACGGTATAGAAAGACAGCTTTGTCCTCGTGTTCATTTCAAAATTATTATTTTTGATTTAAAAACTGCTTACGTCGGTTCGGCAAATCTTACCGGTGCTGGACTGGGAATGAAAGGGAAAAACACGCACAATTTTGAAGCCGGAGTTTTAAGTAGTGATAAAAACTTCGTAAAAGCAACAATGACAGAATTTGACGAAGTCTGGATGGGAAAACATTGCAAAACATGCAAACGAAAAGCTTTTTGTGCCGACCCGATTGTCTGATATTAGTTTTGTCGGTTACAATATTAATTACTTCATTAATACCAACTAAAAAATAAAATAAATTGTTATATACGAGTTTTTTTTATATAAGAAAATTACCTTGCTTTTTGCAATAAAGGAGTTTTTATGCAGCTTTTTAAAAAAAGCTTTCTGACTATGTTTTTTTTGATTTTCATTCTCATTATCCAGGCTTGCGACGGTTGTATAAATAATGACGGCGTAAATAAAAAAGGTCTTACAATTGACGGAAAGACATTTGATAAAACCTCATTTGTAACTGTTATTCCACAAAATTCCTCCGTAACAATTCCTAACGAAAATCATCCTCGAATAGGTAACGTTTTTGTATGGGACAGAACCATAACTTTGAAAAATTATGAAATAGGACAATATGAAGTCACTCAAGAATTATACAAATTCGTAATGGGAACTTTGCCTTACGATGACAGCAGTACTCTTTATCCGGGAGACAATCAAGATTTACGTCCTGTTACCGGAATGAGCTGGTTTGACGCTATCGAATTTTGCAATAAATTGAGTGATTTGTGTGGTTATGAAAAAGTTTACACCTTAGACAATATCAAACGCAGAAATGAAAATTCTTACATTGATTCTGCAACCGTTACTTATGATTTTTCTAAAAACGGATTCAGACTTCCCACCGAAGCTGAATGGGAGTTTGCAGCTCGCAGTGCCGGAAAGACAAAGGAGGATTGGAACTTTACCTATCCCGGCTCTGAAAATTATAAAAAAGTAGCATGGCTAATCTTAAATTCTTCCGGTTACAATGATGATGATTTGACTATTCGCACTCATGAAGTAGGTACCAGAACACCCAACAGCTTGGGATTGTATGACATGGCAGGAAATGCCGCCGAATGGTGTTTTGATTATTGGAATTGCAAGCAACCCGGGTATGAACAAACTATTCCGGAAGGTGATGATTATCAATACATAAATCCCGTAGAACATCCCGGAACATTTAATAATGATGACGGTTTCGTAAATACATCAGATTATAAATCCAGAGTCGTTCGCGGCGGCTACTATGCCAGCAAAGCTCATGAAACTGCCGTTTCATTTCGCTTTTTTGAATATCAATATTGCTGTGCAAAAAATACATCCACACCGCAGAAATACGTAGGATTTCGCTTGGTCAGAAGACCGTAAATAAAATATATCAGAGGATAACAATTACATTGTTATCCTCTTTTTTTATCATTAAAACACAGTGTAAATAACTACAAAAAAATTGACAATCTACCTGTCTTTAAGTATAAAAAACTCAATTTTTTAATACATTAGGAGACAAAAAATGATTGTTGCTTGTTTAGATTTGGAAGGCGTTTTAGTTCCGGAAATATGGATTGCCGTTGCTGAAAAAACCGGAATTGATGACTTACGTCTTACTACCAGAGATATCAGTGATTACGATAAATTAATGAAACACAGACTTAACATCTTAGATAAACACGGAATTGACATTAATTTAATTCAAGATGTTATCAGTAAAGTTGAACCATTACCGGGTGCCGTTGAATTTATGAACAAACTTCGAGAAAAATTTCAGATTATAATCTTATCTGATACATTCTATCAATTCGGTTTACCTTTGATGAAAAAATTGGGAAATCCTACTTTGTTCTGTCACGATTTAGTTGTAAACGAAGCCGGAAAAATTGTTGATTATAAATTGCGTATGGCTGACCAAAAAAGAGAAGCCGTAAAACGCTTGAAAGAAATTAACTTCAACGTTATCGCTTCAGGTGACAGTTACAATGATACAAATATGCTTTCTGTAGCTGACCGCGGTGTATTGTTCTGCCCGCCTCAAAACGTTATTAACGAATTCCCTCAATATCCGGTTGCATTAAACCACGAAGAGTTATTTAACTACTTCGTTCAAGCGGAAAAAGAAATTCTTAAATAAAACAAAATACTAAACTTTTAAAGTGTACCTCAAAAATTAGAAACAATTTTTGAAGTACACTTTTTTTATGCCCTGTTAAGTTTAATCAAACCATTCTAGGATTAGAGACAATTTGCAAGCAAAGCTTGCGTAAAAAAAATCGTTTTGGGTTCAAAATGTGTTGGGAATCAGCAACTTCTCTTTTTTTCACATTACAAAACATTGTTTGCGATATCACCGAAATAAAAAAAGAGTTGCTGTTTCACAATGGAGGCAACTCTTATTTATTGGTGTTAATTTTTATTCATAGCAACGACGTAATTTTACTACTTTAGAATAAACGTCTTCCTGATACATTATGTTTGTCTGAAAAGACTTTTGTGTTTCCGGACAAATAACATGTACATCTACCTGTTTCATCAGCGGTACTCTGATGTCTTTATTAATATCATTAGGAAGAATGTCTCGATAAACATCTATCTTCACTACATGAGCTCCGCCGCATTCCGGGCAGTTATTCAAGTGAAACTTTTCAATTCCGTTTTCAATCATTATTCTCTCCTTAATAATTAAATAATTTTATTTAGACATTAAATCTAAAATGTACAACATCGCCGTCCTGCATTACATAATCTTTTCCTTCTACGCGAACTTTTCCGTGTTCACGTGCTGCACTTACAGAACCATACTGCATTAAATCATCATAGCTGACAATCTCTGCACGAATAAAACCTTTTTCGAAATCTGAGTGAATTTTTCCCGCAGCTTGAGGAGCTTTTGTTCCTATCGGAATTGTCCACGCACGAACTTCTTGTTTTCCTGCTGTCAGATAACTGAACAAACCTAAAAGAGTATAAGATGCTTTGATTAATCTATCAAGTCCTGATTCCTTAAATCCCAACTCATCAAGGAACATCGCTTTTTCTTCTCCCTCAAGCTGTGCAATTTCCTCTTCTACCTTTGCAGAAATTATTACCATTTGAGCATTTTCTTTTGCTGCACGTTCTTCTACAACTTTTATAAATTGATTATTTTCTGCACTGGCTGTAGCAATTTCACTTTCACCTACATTTGATGCAAAAATGATAGGTTTTGATGTCAACAAGAAATAACCTTTTAACAATTCTTGCTCTTCTTCAGACTCAGCAAATGTTCTGGCACTTTTACCTTCGCCCAAATGAGCCGCCAAACGTTTCATCATTTCCAATTCTTCAAATGCTTTTTTGTCTTTAGAAGCTTTTAAAGATTTCTCTTGTTTTTCGATACGTTTTTCCATTGCGTCCATATCTGCAAGGATAAGTTCCGTTTCGATAGTTTCGATATCACGTTCCGGATTTACACCGCCGTCAACATGGATAACATCTTTATCTTGAAAACATCGTACAACATGTACGATAGCATCAACTTCACGTATATGAGCAAGAAATTTATTTCCCAACCCTTCACCTTTACTTGCACCTTTTACAAGACCGGCAATATCTACAAATTCCACAAATGCCGGAACTGTTCTGTCAGCTTCGTAAAGCTTTACCAATGCATCCAAACGTTCATCCGGCACGGCAACAGTTCCCACATTAGGCTCAATCGTACAAAACGGATAATTTGCCGCCTGTGCTCCGGCTTTAGTCAAAGCATTAAATAAAGTACTCTTACCGACATTCGGCAATCCCACAATTCCTAACTTCATTGTATTTTATCTCCCATAAACAAACATAAATTTCATAGTAATAATAGGCTTTTATACAATAATGCCCGATAATCTGCAACATAGACTATTTTTATATATTTGTAATTTAACTTATTTTTTATATATTTATTCTTTATAAGACTTATTACAATTGTTAGAATGTGTAGATTTTGATTTATTGTAATAAAAAAGAGGAAGCCATGATTATTAATAGAAAAATATTTGATATACACGGACACAACGGTTCTTGGCCGGATCGCATAAATTGTGATGATTTAATTTTCAATGTTTTAAAAAATGAATGTATTTCAAAATTACTGATTTCAAATCTTTCCGGACTGGAAACCGAAAATCACGTAGAAGGCGGCACACCTTTAGTTGCCGAATTGGAAGCAAACCGTCAAACCATAAAATTATGTAAAGAAAACAAAGACGTTTTATACGCTGCCGCCATTTGCCAAGTCGGTCAATCATCTCCGGATACTTTAGAACAAGCGTTAAAAGAATACAATTTTACGGCGTTGAAGTTTCATCCTTTTTTAATCGGAATCGATGCAAACGACAAGCGTTACGACCCATATCTTGAAATCGCCGAAGCTCACAATTTACCGTGTGTATTTCATTCTGCACCCGGAGCTTCAGACCCGATGAAAATTTATATGCTTGCAAAAAGACATCCTAAAGTGCCGGTAGTTCTCTATCACATAAATCTTATGGGAGACTGTGAATTTACCATAGAAATGATAGCTAACTCTATGGCTAAAAAAGATGCAATGCTCTACTGTGACACTGCATGGTGTCCTATGGATGTAACCGTAAAAGCATTACGCAGCAATATAAAAAATCGAGTAATGTTCGGTTCTGATATGCCTATAGACGGTCCGGAACATTTCAGATACTACAAAGGCATAATGCAAACTATCGATGACCTTATGCCGAACATTGCTGATGATTATTTTTATAATACGGCTGCTCGCCTATTTCTCGGAAAAGAATAAAATCAACCTTTGCAAAATAAAGGAGCCGTCCAAAAAATTGCATCATGCTGAAATAAGTTCAGAATAACGTTGTAATTTTTAGGGCGGTTCTTTTTTATTTATGAAACAGTTTTAACGCATTTTCGCCGAGTATTTGAGCCTTTTGCTCTTCTGAAACAGGAAGGCTTTTTATATAGTCAATACCCTTTTTTTGTTCCATCCACGGCCAATCACTGCCGAATAATATTTTATCTGCACCAAATGCATTTATAATTTGCAAAATTGTTTCCGTTTCCGGTTTAAATGCACAATATGCAGTATCAAGCCAAACATTTCGGAAATCGACAAGATGTTCCAAGGTTTCATTCCAGCGTAAATATCCGCCCAAATGTGCTGCTATAAATTTCAAACCGGGAAACTTTTTTAAAACCTTTGCCGTTCGTGACGGATTACCTTTACCGGAATTAATAAAACTCACATCTTCGCCGCAATGCATCAACACAAACATCTCTTGTTTTTCCAATTCTTCATAAATCGGAAACATCTTTTCCTCATCTATAAAAAAATCTTGATAATCCGGATGAAGTTTTATTCCGCAAAAACCATTTTCTTTCATGAAAGTAATTTCTTCTGCAACATTAGGCGTATCTGGATGTAAGGCTCCCAGAAAATATAATGACTCGCCGAATTGTTCACGAGAAGCAATACTTTTTAAATTAATACTGCGAGAATTAGGCGACGTCGCAACCGGAGCAACTACCGAAATATCAACACTGCTTTCCTGCATTGATAAAAGCAAATCCTTTTGCATTCCGCTTCCGATTGCATTTGTCCCCGAAGTTTTTTCCAATTTCGAAATCGCTTTTTCTGCAATGGAATCCGGGAAAGTATGTGAATGAATATCTACAATTTTCATATCGTTAATTCTCATCTATCGGATGGACTGTCCAATCTTGTTCCGGGGAAAACTCGTGTATTTCACCTTTTGGGTCTTCCAAAACAACACGTTTTATCGCAGCATTTGCAATCATCGCCTTGCATTGATTACAACAAAAATAATGTCCGGTAATATAAATCGTTGCTCCGTATGTAGAATGACCGTTTCTTGCAGCTAAACTGATGGCGTTAGATTCTGCATGACTTCCGACAGCACGGCATTGTTCCAAGCACGTACCGGAAACAATATTGTGTTCATTACGATAGCAATTTCCTATTTCTAAACAATTTTTTTGATAACTCGGAGCTCCGTTGTAACCAGTACTCACAATATCTTTATTATTTACAATAACTGCACCGACTTTATTTCGCAAACAAGACGCTCTTTCTGCAACTACACTTGCAATATCAAGAAAATATCTGTCCCAATCGGCACGATTAACTTTTTTGTCCATATTCATATTTCCTCTTTGTGTTAATA
>JBGUUT010000032.1:0-24375 GCA_045133795.1 Spirochaetota bacterium | reverse complement strand
CCCCTTAGTGCCGATGGTACTGTTTCTTTCGGGAGATGGGAGAGTAGGAAGTTGCCGGGCTTTTTTTATCCCCTCATGTTTTTTACTATATGTCAACTCGGAATAAAAAATCTGGTATATCTATTTTTCGTTTATTCGTTTTATACTTCTTTACACAATTCATTTGAAAAATTATTAAAAAAAGGTATGATGCCGACTGTCAATTTGATTATGGTTATTTTAAAGGAGTATTTAATGTCAGCATTTATTGATGGAATAGTAGCGAAAGCAAAGGAATTAGATAAGGTAATTGTTTTGCCGGAGACTGATGACGAGAGAGTTTTAAAAGCAGCAGCAATTGCAGTAAAAGAAAAAATTGCACGTGTTATGTTAATAGGTAATCGTGAAAAAATAGATTCTAAAGCGAAAGAATTGGGGATAGATTTATCTGCTGCATTGTGCGAAGATCCTGTAACATCTGAATATTTAGATGAATTTGTAACAAAATTTCAAAAGAAAAGAGAAAAAAAAGGAATGACATTAGAAAAAGCTAAAGAAATAATGTCTACCGACTATATGTTTTTCGGTGCAATGATGGTTGAAAAAGGTTTGGCTCACGGAATGGTTGCAGGTGCGGTAAATACAACAGCTCATACTTTACGTGCTATGATTCAGTGTGTCGGAACTAAACCGGGAACAAAATCAATAAGTTCATTTTTCATGATAGTTTCTCCAAATAAAAATTTAGGAAGCGATGGCGTGGCTTTCTTTGGTGATTGTGCAGTTATTCCTAATCCAGATTCAGAACAATTGGCTGATATTGCAGAAGCTACATCGGACAATTTTAAAGCTTTTACAGGTAAAGATTCTAAAACAGCAATGTTGAGTTTTAGTACAAAAGGTTCTGCGGAAACAGACGAAACAAAAAAAGTTACGGCTGCAGTAGAAATTCTTAAAAATAGACGAAGTGATTTGAATGTTGACGGCGAAATGCAATTTGACGCAGCTTTGGTTCCTGAAGTTGGTGCAAAAAAAGCTCCTGGCTCTACAGTTGCAGGTCAGGCAAATGTTTTGATTTTCCCTACATTGGATGCAGGAAATATAGGTTATAAAATTGCACAACGTTATGGTAATGCGGAAGCTTTAGGTCCGATTTTGCAAGGGGCAAATCATCCGGTAAATGATTTATCTCGCGGATGTAATGTACAAGATATTGTTAATGTTATAGCTATCACATCAGTACAGGTGTAAAATATGAAGTTTATTGCTCAATCTTTATTTTTTATATTTTTAGTATTTTGTTCAATTTCTTGCGGAAAAGCAAATGTAGAAGTTGCCGGATTTGATGGCGGAGTTGTAACTAAAAATGAACTTTCGCAAATAATTGGTAGAATGAGTGTACAGGAATTGGATCATCTCCAGACAAAAGAAGATTATTTTAGATTTGTCAGAAAAATTGCGTTGGAACAAATAATATTAAAAGAAGCAAATGAAAGCGGCTTATTAGATGTGCCGGAAGTTCAAAAAAAGTTAGCTTCTATTCGTCGTAATACAGCATTTGAGATTTTACATAAAAGAAATGTTCTTGATAAAATTAAAGTTGTAGAAGGTGATTATGCCAAATATTCTACGATTTATGAACTTTATCATATTGTTTGCAGAACAAATACTTTGAAAAATGAAAAGATTGAGCAATCCAGAAAATTATTGAAGCGTTTATCGACAGAAATAAAAACACTGGATGATTTTATGGCTTGTGCGAAGAAATATTCGGAAGATGCAACTTCTTATGATGGTGGATATGTAGGTAGAATTCGTCTTGGAATTATGGACAGTGCCATTGATCAAGTGTTGGAGAAGATAGATGTAAAAAGTATTTCCGATATTGTTGAGACTTATGCGGGACTTCATTTATTGTGGGTAAATTCAATCGAAAAAGCGGATATGAATGAACTTTTTAGAGATCGGAAATTGTATGATACAATTTATGCTCAAAAACAAGAAAATCTTGAAAATATCTGGTATGGAAATCTTCTTGAAGAAAGAGATTTAGAAATTCTAGAAGATAATATCGGTTCTTCAAATGAAAATGCGGAAGTTGTGATTTATAAAGGGCGTAAAATTACAATGTCTGAAATAAATCAAATGGTTGCAGATTTACGTAAGAATGGCTTCCCGACACCGACAAAAAGTGAATTAAAATTGAAAGTTCGTGATATGGCGGCTAAATTGGTTTTAGAAGTAAAAATGGAAAGTCCGGAGCTTCTAGAGTCTGAAGATTTTAAAAAACAAGCAAAAAGTGCTTGTGATTATTATCTAATGAATGAGTATATTGATAGAAACAAAAATCTTGAACCGGTTACAGAAGTAGAAATACAGGAATTCTATGATAAAAACTTGACGACTCTTTTTACTTTTAAAGATGAAAACGGAAAGAATTTTGTGCAACCGATTGCGGAAGTTAAAAAGTTTATCGAACAAAAAGTTCAAGATAAAAAAATACAAACCGCAAGATATCAATTATATCAAGATTTGGTGAAACGAAATAACTTACAAATTGCAGATAATGCATTGCTTCTATTAATGAAGGAGCGGGGGTTAAAGCCATAATGAATATTACCGATGAGTATATTCTTTTTATCGACTCCGGGCTTGGCGGAATGTCGGTAATGGATATGTTGATAAAAAAGAAATGCAAATATCCGATTGCTTTTTATGCAGATGCAAAACATTTTCCGTACGGAGAAAAAAGTGTTCATGAAATTGCCGGTTTTTTAGAAGAGATTTATAAGTTTGCAATCTCACAGTTTTCTGTGAAAATGATTGTTATTGCTTGTAATACAGCTTCGATTTCAGCGATTGACAAACTTCGTGCTGTCGTGGATGTCCCTGTGGTAGGGACGGTTCCTGCAATAAAAACTGCGGCAGAGTTAACCAAAAATGGAAATATCGGTGTTATTGCAACTAAAACCAGTGTAAAGCAAAATTATTTGTCAGACTTGGCAGATAGATTTGCATCTGATTCAAATGTATATATTTGCGGTACGGAACATCTTGCTACGGCTGTAGAGAAAGAAGTTACTGGAGATGAATTGCAAAAATTGCTTGAAGATGATTTAGCTTTTTTTGCAGATAAAAATATTGATACTTTGGTTTTGGGATGTACTCATTATACTTTTTTAAAAGATGGACTCGATGATTTTTTCAAAGGGAAAGTTCGAATTATAGATTCTTGCGATGGTGTTACTCGTAGAATTTTGTCTTTATTATCGGATTCAGATAATTCATTAAAATCGAATTCTAATCGTTTGTATCTTAATGATATTAGCCGTGCAGAACAATATAAACGTTGGAATCATCGTTATAATTGGTTTGAAGAAATATTTGTAGAGGATGGGACATGGAAAAAGGTTTAGTACTGTGGGGAGTCAGATCTATTTTCTATGTAGAAGGTTCTGACGGGAAAGAATATAAGTGTGTAATTAAAAGTAAGCGTTTAGATAGTGGTTTTGATTTAAAAGGAAGAAATGAAGCTTCTCCGATTGTTGCCGGAGATTATGTGGAATTTGAAAAAACATCTGATAGTGAAGGTGTTATTTTACAACGTTTAAAACGTAAAAATGAATTTACAAGATTAAAAGCCGGCGGACGTGTCGTTCAAACCTTGGTAGCAAATGTGGATTGGTTGATTGTAGTGGATAGTGTTGTTTCGCCTCCGTTACGACCGTTTTTTATCGACCGTTGTTTGTTTACTGCAGATTTGATGAATATTCCGGCGATGGTTGTATTCAATAAATTTGATTTATTAGAAGGGGAAGACCCTGATGAATTTAAAAGAATCAGACAAACTTATGAGCGATTAGGATATCCGACTTTAGTGACATCCACAGTAACCGGTCAAGGAATTGAAGAACTGCGTGCTGTTTTAAAAGATAAAACTTGTAGTTTTAACGGACGTTCCGGAGTAGGTAAAAGCACATTGGTAAGAACAATTGCTCCGGAATTGGAAAATAAAAAGATTCAGGTTGGAGAGGTCAGTAAAAAATTTAATCGCGGAACGCATACAACAACCAGAGCTTGTGCATATCAGTTGTCTTTCGGCGGACGAATTATTGATACTCCGGGAGTACGAGAATTTTCGGTTTTTCTTGATAAACCGGAAGATTTAGCTTTGGGATTTAGAGATTTTCGACCGTATTGTAATTGTCGATTTTCAGATTGTCAGCATATTCAAGAACCGGATTGCGGAATAATAAAAGCGGTAGAAGACGGAAAAATAGAAGATTTCCGTTACGAAAGTTATTTACGAATGAGAGAAACGGTTTTGAAATTGGCAGATGCAAAGATGGGATTAAAATAATTGTGAAAAAATTATAGTTTTCTATAGTAATGGCCGTTTTTAGTATTAGTTCAAAATAGAAAGGTGAAATAATCTGTGATTAGTTCTGTTTTTTTAGAGAATATTGTTACATGGATGGGAATTAATCTTGTTTTAGCTATTTTTCCAATGGTATTGTCGTTAATTATTTTTCGAAAATCATTGTGGGTAAAACATATTGAACATAATGTGTTGGCTGTTTCTTTTAGAATTATGCATATTTTGGCGATGTTGGTATTTTTTATTTTTTTACCGAATGCACCTTATACGATAACTGATTTAATACATTTAATTCGGCAAATAAGAGATTATAAGTATTTTAATTTAACAGATGCTCAAATTTTATATGGATTAATACCTCAATATGTTGTTTTTATTTTTTTAGGAATGAGTTGTTATACAATTGCTTTTCGAAAGTTTTTGTTTTTTCTACAAAGTATAAATGTAAAAAGAACAAATATTTTGTTGTTGAAATTCTTAATACCGCTATTTATGGCGTTCGGAGTATTTTTAGGGCGAAATTGTCGTTATAATTCATGGGATATAATATTGCATTTTTCGTCTATGTTTCGAAGTTTGTTGGAACAACTCGGAAATCCGGGATTTTATTTTTACATAATGTATTTTTATTTCGTGATTATCATATTATATGAATGTTTATCTATATTTTATCGTACTTTGTTGCCGAATTTATTTGGTGTGAATAAAGTCAATAATTAGGAGAGCTATTATGGGAAAAAATCTTTTTACACAGGAAACAGGAAAGTTTTTAGTAAATGACCCTAAAGATATCAGAAAGAATGCGATGATTAATGCAAAATCAACAGTACCGCATTTGGAAGTTGGGGGACAGAGTAGACCTTTATCTAATAAATGTTTTTCTATAGGGCGTGATAAAACTAATCAAATTGTAGTTGCAGATCCAAAAGCTTCAAGATTTCACGCTGTCATTACGTTTGAAAATAACTGTGTTTATCTTAAAGATACGGATAGTTCAAACGGAACATTTATCAATGATGTAAAAATTACTTCTAATAAAAAAGTAAAATTAAAAAATGGAGACAGAATAAAAGTCGGAACAACGGTTCTTACTTTGAAACAATAATTTTTTAAGATTGCAGCTTACATTTTAAAATATTTAGATTTGGCACTGATAACTTTGTTTATAAAAGTACGGTCAAATTCGTCAAGATTGACAAATTGAATTCCTATTCTGGGGCCGTTAACATTTGCAACAACAGTGTCAAATACATTTACTTCAGTTTCATTTGTTCCAAATCGCAATTTTATAATATCCCCGATAACAAATGATTGTTTTAACCAAAGACATGCACCGTTTATGTTAAGGTCGTAAATTTTGCATTTAATCCAGTTTTCTTTATAAAAATAATGTCCGTCAACATTTAATTCAAAACGAGTATTTTTTCTTCTGTTTGAGTTTTTAGGAGTTAACATAATTACCTCTGTAAATATTGCTAAAAGGATAACATAACATCCGCATAATTTCAAACTTTAAGTTATTTAATGAAAGTATTTAAAATTACTGCCGGTTTAATATTCGGAATTAACAGTTAAAAATGTCAGAGAATAATTAAGGAAAATCTTAAATATTGCGTTTTAATTTAAAATATCATATAGTCGCCAAAAATATTAATACATGAAAAAGGGTATTTGTATTTAGCGTAATGCAATTTTTAAAAAAGGAAGTATATATTATGGGATATATCGTTGCCAAATTTGGTGGATGGGCTAATGCCAGTGCTGAAAATGTAAAACTAGCTGCTGATTTGTTTGAAAAAAATCATGATAGAAAAATAAAAGTTAATTCTGCGATAGGGAAAGTTGAAGGTTTACCGAAAGTAACAGACCTTTTGACGGAAGGAGCAGAAGCTGCTTTGAAAACAGGTGCTTTCCCGGAAGACATTTTAGAGAAAATTAAATTGAATCATTATACGGTTTTTAAACCGTTGGGCGTTCCGGAAGATGTAATAGACGGAGTTTTGAAATTATTGGAAGAACGTCTACCGATGAAAGAATCTTTATCTCCGGATCATTTCCGTGCATTGATTATCGGTTCCGGTGAGGAATTATTCTCACGCCTTGACGCTTATTATTTGAAAGAAATCAGAAAATTGAAAGCTCGTTATGTAGACCCTCGTGAAATGGGACATTACTTGGGCGGAAATCCTTTAGACGGTCATATATTGCCGGAGTCTTACAATAATTTATCACGTCTTAAAGATATGGACGGAATTATTGTTTATCCCGGTTTCTTTGCAATCAGTAATCGCGGAGAGCCGATGATTTACAGTCGCGGCGGAACAGATAAAACTGCTGCCGATATTGCAGCAGCTATAGATGCAACTCTTTATGAAAACTGGAAAGATGTTGACGGAATTTATTGTGCAGACCCGAGAATCGTAAAGAATCCGGAATTGATGAATGAAGTTACTTACAAGGAAATCAGAGAGCTTTCATATATCAGTTTTAATGTACTTCATCAGGAAGCAATGTTGCCGGTTATGAATGCAGGAATTCCTGTAAATATTAAAAACTTATTGAAACCGGACAGTCGCGGAACTTTGATTGTTCATGACAGAGAACATATCGAAAATCGTCCGGTAATCGGAATTGCAGGCTTGAAAGGAATTTGTGTAATTAATATTGAAAAACGAATGATGAATGAAGAAATCGGTTTCGCTGAAAAAGTAATGGCATTATTCAGAGAAAACAGAATCAGTATTGAACAAATTGCGACAAGTATTGATACGATTGCTATTTTGGCGAAAGAAAGCGATTTTAAAGAAAAATCTATTCATTTCGGAATAAGTGAATCTGTACGTAAAGAAATTGATTTTGAAGAATTTAATGAATATTTGAAACATCAATTAAAAGCTGATAAAGTAAAAATCAGTCGTAACCGTTCTTTGATGTGTGTTGTAGGACAGGGGATGAGAAAGTCTGTCGGAACATTAGGACGTATTGCTACAAGTTTGTCTAATGCCGGAATTAATATTGAGATTGTAGACCAAGGTCCGAGTGAAAGAAACGTAATTGTATGTTTTAAGGACGAAGAAGATTATTCTAAATCAAAAAAAGCAGTAGAAGTTCTTTATGAAGAATTTTTTCAAGCTTAATTGAGCGGAGAAAACTGTGAGAAAAAAAAGTTTTTTTGTGATTGCGTTATTGTTTTGTGTGACAATGTCGACTTGGGCACAAAATGCGATTCAAGATTATATAGTGCAAATAATGACTTATATGAAAAACAATGAATTGATGATTTATCGAGACAGTTCCGTTTTGAGCAGTGAACGTGCGATTCATATGTTTTTAAATGATAAGATTTCACGATTGGGTAAAAGTAATTTCATAGAGTTTTTTGTTCGGACAAAGAAAAATGGTTTGTATCGTGCGTATTTTTTAATGCGTGACAGTACAACCGGAAAATTTATGGAAACTTTATCAGGAAATATTGTTCCGATTTCAACTCCGACAAGTGCGGCAAGAAATTATTATTCAATGGAAAATTTGGATGCATTGACAATTTTGTTTCGTTATCGTGAAAACGAAAACTTATCGGTAGAAGATTATATTTATTTGTTGAACAGTCTTTTATATAAAGATGAAACAATTGAAAGTATGATTGAACAAAAATATGCGAATGGCGAAACAAAAAGTGCGGATGATAAAAAGCGTATTGCAGTTTTGAAAAAAGATCAAATTGGAAATAAGACCGATATTTATAACGTAGCTCAATTGATTATTGACGGATATTTGGCTCAGAATGCAAAGTTGGCTGCTGATGAAAACAGTCAAACTATAGTTGAAGAGAATAACCAATATATTGAAACATATAAAAAATTGAAAGAAATGATGAGTACGCAATTGAAAACTTTGCGTACAAAAAAATAGTTTTGATTGACTTATAAAAAAGGATTTATAAATTGTTTTCATCTTGTAGATGAAAAAAAAGATGGGGGGAGGCATAAAAATGTCCATACTAACAAAGATTTTTGGCTCTCAGAATGAGCGATATTTAAAAAGTTTAAGACCGATAATTGAAAAAATCAATTCATTGGAAGCTGATACAAAAAAATTATCAGATAAAGATTTTCCTGTAAAAACTCAGGAATTCAGAGACCGACTTGCAAAAGGTGAAGATTTGGAAAGCTTAGTGCCGGAAGCATTTGCCTTGGTTCGTGAGGCTGCTTGGAGAACATTGGGGCAACGTCACTATGATGTGCAGTTAATCGGAGCGTTGGCTTTGCATCATGGGAAAATCGCCGAAATGAAAACCGGAGAAGGTAAAACGCTTACAGCTACGCCTGCGGTTTATTTGAATGCACTTCCGGCAAAAGGTGTGCATGTAGTTACGGTAAATGACTATTTGGCAAAACGTGACTCTGAATGGATGGCACCGGTTTATAAATTCTTGGGACTTTCTGTCGGATGTATTCTTACGACAATGACTAACCAGGAACGTCGTGAAAATTATGCAAAAGATATTACTTACGGTACAAATAATGAATTTGGATTCGATTATTTACGTGATAATATGATTTATGATTCTTCAATGAAAGTACAGCGTGGTTTTGCTTATTGTATTGTGGATGAAATAGACTCTGTTTTAATCGATGAAGCCAGAACTCCGTTGATAATTTCGGGACCGGCTGAAAATGATACAAAGAAAATTCTTGCGGCTAAAAAAATAGTTCCTTTCTTTAAAGAATGTGAAAAAAATCCTGACGGACGTTATCCGGACGAAGCCGATCCTTTTAATCCGCAAAAGCCGGTAGGTGATTATAAAATTGAAGAAAAGTCAAAAAATGTAACTTTTACAGATGACGGGATGAATAAAGCAGAACAGCTTTTGCAAGAGCGTAATGTAATTCACGGTTCATTGTATGACCAAGAAAACTTTGAATATGTTCATTATGTTTTGCAGGCGTTGCGTGCTTCTTTAATGTATCAACGTGATGTTGATTATATGGTAAAAGATAATGAAGTTCAGATTATTGATGAACATACCGGACGTGCTTTACCGGGCAGACGTTATTCTGACGGATTACATCAAGCTATTGAGGCAAAAGAAAATATTACAATTCAACGTCGTTCAGTAACTTATGCTTCTATTACATTCCAGAATTTTTTCAGAATGTATTCTAAGCTTGGTGGTATGACCGGTACGGCAGATACGGAAGCGGGAGAATTTAAAAGTATTTATAATCTTGATGTTGTTGTTATTCCGACTAATGTTCCTGTTCAACGTCAAGATTTGGCTGATCGTGTATATATGTCGGAACGTGAAAAATTGAAAGCGGTTGTAGAAGATATTATCGATACACATAAAACTGGGCAGCCGATTCTTGTCGGTACAATCAGTGTTGAAAAATCAGAACAACTTTCAGCGATGTTGACTCGTCATCATATTCGTCATAATGTATTGAATGCAAAAAATCATGCAAGAGAAGCGGATATTATTGCTGAAGCCGGACGTGTCGGAGCTGTAACTATTGCGACAAATATGGCCGGTCGTGGTACGGATATTAAACTTGGTGGTGATAAGCGTGCTGATTATTTGTATGAAGAGTTGATAAATGATGAAGATACTCCGGAAGAAATTCATCCGTTATTACAAGAATTTAAAGAAAAAATAGACAAGATGAAGCTTGAAGAAGCTAAAGCTGATATTGAAAAAATGTCAGGGGCTGTTAAAAAAGGAGCTTCAGAGATATTGCAATCAGTTTATGACTGGATAGAAGAGCATGAAGAAGTTAAGAAAATCGGAGGATTGTATATTCTCGGAACAGAACGTCATGAATCTCGCCGTATTGATAACCAGTTGCGTGGACGTTCCGGACGACAAGGTGACCCGGGAAGAAGCCGTTTTTACATATCTTTAGAAGATAATCTTATGAGATTATTCGGTGGAGAGCGAATCCAGGGAATGCTTTCTAAGTTAGGAATGGAAGAAGGTGAAAACATTGAACATAAATGGATTACCGGAGCGATTGAAAAGGCACAGAAAAAAGTTGAAATGCGTAACTTTGAAATCAGAAAGCATTTGCTTGATTATGATGATGTAATGAATACTCAAAGAAATTATATTTATAAAAAACGTGATGAATTGTTGGTTGATAAAAATATAATTGAGCGTGTTTATCAAAGTTCTTGTGAATATTCAGATTCATTTGCGGATGATTATTTTGCGAATATCAGACATTTGGGAAAAGAAGCTTTTACGGTCTTATTAAAAGATTTGAAAGAAACATTTTTCTTGGATTTGAATTTGCAACTTCGAGACCATTTGTCTGCACCGGAAGATTTGAAAAATGCGATGGCTTCTATTTTGAAAGAAGAATTGGATCAAAAAGATAAAGTTTTAGATCATGATTATTTAAACGGAAAGCTAAAAGAATTGTATTTGTATTTGATTGATAAATTGTGGCAAAATCATATCGAGAATATGGAACAGTTGCGTGAAGCAGTTTATTTACGTTCTTATTCACAAAAAAATCCTCTTGTTGAATATAAAATTGAGGGAAGTAATATGTTTGACGGATTGATTGATACAATCAGTTCTCGTGTAATCAATCAAATTTTCCGTATTAAAATCGAAACTGTTTCGGCTCCGCAAACATCAGAATCTTCATATACGATGGCACATGATACTTACAGTACGTTCTCCGGAAATATGAAGCAAGCAGCTAATGCAAATCGCGGTACAACAATTGTTAATTCTGCCAAAATAGGAAGAAATGAATTATGTCCGTGCGGAAGCGGTAAGAAATATAAAAAATGTTGCGGACAAAACGCATGAAAATAGCTTTATTAAACGGTCCTAATTTAAATTTATTAGGATTGCGAGAACCGGAAATTTACGGAGGTGAAACACTTAAAGATGTAGAAAATCTTTTAAGAGGTAAAATCTCCGATTCCGGAATGAATATAGAATTAGTTTGTTATCAATCAAATTCCGAAGGGAGTTTGATTGATTTCATTCAGCAATCAAAA
The DNA here is from genome assembly GCA_045133795.1 of Spirochaetota bacterium. GTDB lineage: Bacteria > Spirochaetota > GWE2-31-10 > GWE2-31-10 > GWE2-31-10 > RGIG8597. The sequence continues at coordinate 13,004 of JBGUUT010000032.1, read as the reverse complement.
ACTCAAGGGATTGAATATATTATTTTCAATCCCGGAGCTTACACTCATACTTCTGTTGCATTACATGATGCGATAGCCGGAGTGCAGGCAAAAGTAATTGAAGTTCATATTTCAAATATTCATAAAAGAGAAGATTTTCGAAGAAATTCATATATTGCTCCTGTTGCAATTGGGCAAGTCATTGGTTTCGGAATCGCAGGATATGGAATGGCGTTAAATTATATTCTGGATTTGGAGCGAATGAATGATAAATAAGAAAGTTGCATTTTTTGGTGCCGAAGGAGCTTTTACTCATTTGGCAGCGTTGCAATATTGTGAAAAGCATAAAAAATTACAGCTGGTAAATGAAAAGGTTGTACGAATTTTTGATGCGGAAAAGATTTTAAAAGACTCTAGTGTGGATTATTGTATTGTTCCGGCAGAAAATTCTACCGGAGGAATGGTTAATGAAACATTTGATATGTTAATTAACAGCGAACTTAAGGTAGTTGATGAGATTCGGCTTCCGATTGTGCAAAATCTTTTATCAAAAGAAACTGATTTGAAAAATATAAAATCGGTTTATGCTCATCCGCAGTCGTTATCGCAATGTCGGGAGTTTTTGGAGTCGAATTTACCGAATGTAGAATTGATTGCGGTTCAATCTAATGCAATCGGGGCAAAAATTGTTTCTGAAAAGGATGGCGAAGCTGCTGCAATCGGAGCGACGGTTTTGTCTAATGTTTATAAGTTAAATATTTTGAAAGAAAATATAAACGACAACAATAATAATGAAACTCGTTTTTTTGTAGTGAGCAGGAACTTTTTGGCAGAATACGGAAAGCATTCTATAATTCTTTTTTCTTTGCAAAATCAACCGGGAGCTCTTTATGATGTTTTGGGTGTTTTTCATAATTATAAATGTAATATGACGCAAATTTCATCTCGACCTTCCAAAATGAAAAATTGGGAATATTTGTTTGTTGTGGAATTTGATACTTTGCCTGATATTTGTGAGAATCAAGCTATGTTGAAAGAAATAGAAAGTAAATGTGTTTATTATAATTGTGCTGGAATGTATTAAAAATTATGGAAAAATTGAATAAAGATAATGATTTGTTGTATTTAGCATCGGCTTCACCACGCAGAAAAGAGTTGCTTGAAAGTATCGGTGTGCCTTTTTGTGTGGTTTCGCAAGATTTTGACGAAACGGTTCAAGTTGTAACGACACCGGAAGTTTATGTACGTAATTTATCAGAAGGTAAAGCTAAGGCGGCTAAGTTACCTGATAATGCACGCTGGGTTTGCGGTGTAGATACAGTTGTATATTTTAACGGCGAGATTTTGGGAAAGCCCAAAAGTCGAGAAGAGGCTGAGCAAAATATATTGCGACTTTCCGGCAAACAACACGAAGTATATTCCGGAATTACATTATTAGACTTGAAGAACGGAGTAAAATATCAAGGCGAAAATGTAACATTTGTGAAATTTTGCGAATTAGAAAGACGGTTTATTGATTTTTATCTTGACAATCGCCTTTTTGATGGGTATGCTGGCGGCTATGCAATTCAGGGGATATTTGCCTGTGTTGTAGAAAAAATTGAGGGGTCTTACAGCAATGTCGTTGGGTTACCTTTAGAATTGCTATACCGACTTCTCCGTCAATCTGGTTTTCGGTTTATGTAATCAAAAACGCAGAAATATCCGGCATTTACTGTAGACAGTAAAATGTACGAGAAATAATGGTGTATCTGAAGCTTTGGAATATCTTGAGAAAAACTTGTTCAATGCTTTACTGTTGCCTGTAGTGTCGGTGAATTAGGAAATGAAAAAAATAGATAAATTTTTAATTTAAGGAGTACTGAATTGGCAGTAGTAACAATGAAAAGTTTATTGGAGTCTGGAGTACATTTCGGACATCAAACAAAAAGATGGGATCCTAGAATGAAGAGATATATTTTCTCTGAAAGAAACGGGATTCATATTATCGACCTTCAAAAAACAACAGTAGAAGTTAAGAAGGCTTACGAAATTATCAGAAAAGTGGCTAAAGAAGGTAAGCCGGTTCTTTTCGTAGGTACAAAAAAACAAGCTAGATTGGCTGTTCAAAGAGAAGCAGAAAGATGTGGTCAGTTTTATGTAAACAATCGCTGGTTAGGTGGAATGCTTACTAACTTTTCTACAATTCAACAATCAATTAACCGTTTAACAAAAATTGAAAAAATGGAAGTTGACGGTACTTTCGAATCAATTACAAAGAAAGAAAAATTATTATTACAGAAAGAAAAAGAAAAATTAGAAAAAAATCTTGGCGGAATTAAAGGAATGAAAAAACTTCCTGGCGTTCTTTTCATTATTGATTCTAAAAAAGAAACAATCGCTATTGCAGAAGCTAAAAAATTAGGAATTCCTGTAGTTGCAGTTGTAGATACAAACTGTAATCCGGATGTTGTTGATTATCCGATTCCGGGAAATGATGATGCAATTCGTGCTATTAACTTGTTCTGTGAAATTATTGGAAACGCTTGTTTGGATTCTGGTTCAGACGAAGAATTAGTAATTGTAGAAGAAGAAAATGTAGATATGAACAGCGTTGTTCCTGAAAAAAAAGAAAATGAAGCAAAAGACGAATAAGGGGTAGTAAAATGGCAGTATCAATGGCACAAGTAAAAGAATTAAGAGATATTACTAACGCCGGAATGCTTGATTGTAAAAAAGCATTGGAAGCATCAAACGGAAATATAGATGAAGCTATGAAAATTTTGAGAGAAAAAGGATTAGCTGATGCAAAGAAAAGAAGTGACCGTGAAACTAAAGAAGGTGGCGTTTACGTAGGAACAAAAGACGGAAAAGTTGCAATTGCTTTAGTTGCATGTGAAACTGACTTTGTTGCTAACAATGCACAGTTCAAAGATGCTTGTAATGAGCTTGTAGGAAAAATCATCGATAAAGGTTCTGAAAACGCAGATGATTATAAAGAAGATTTACAGCACATTGCACAAATCACAAAAGAAAATGTAAACGTTAAGAAATTAAAATGCTTAAACGTTGCTGATAATCAGTATGTTTCTACTTATATTCACGGAAACAACCAAATCGGTGTTGTTGTTGTTTATGAAATGGCAGATAAAGCTGTTGCAGAAAAAGCAGAATTTGCTGACATGGCAAAAAATGTTGCATTACATGTAGCTGCAAATGCACCTATGTATTTAGTTGGTGATGATGTTCCGGAAGCAGAATTGGAAGAACAAAAAGCTGTATTTGCAAAACAAATGGAAGGTGAAAATAAACCTGCTAATATTCTTGAAAACATCCTTAAAGGAAAAATTTCAAAATATAAAGCTGAAATTTGTTTGATGGAACAAAAATATATTAAAGATGATAAAATTTCTGTTCAGCAGTACGTAGCAAATACTTCTAAAACTTTAGGTTCAGAAGTAAAAGTTACAAGTTTTATCCGTTTTAATGTTGGAGAATAATCTTGGCTAGAATACTGGTAAAATTATCTGGAGAGGTACTTAAAGGTTCTCTCCAGGCCGGTATTGATTGGACGGTAGTTGATTCTATTTGTTCAGAAATTGCCGGTGCCGTAAAAAATACGAAAGCAGAATTGGGTTTTGTAATCGGCGGAGGAAATATTTTTCGCGGAGCAACTCCGGATTTAAATATTCGTAATTATGATCGCCTTCTGGGTGACAGTATGGGAATGATGGCAACGGTAATTAATGCTCTTGCTCTTGTTGAGCGTATGAGAGGTAACGGGGTGAATGCAATTCTGCAATCCGGAGTTCAGATTGACGGAATTGCACCTCTTTTTAATGCGGATGCCGTAGAGCGACAATTTAAAGAAGGCGGCGTTGTTGTTTTTGCCGGAGGAATAGGAAGTCCGTATTTTTCTACAGATATGACGGCTGCATTGCGTAGTTTGCAAATAAAAGCAGATTATTTAGCAAAAGCAACAAAAGTAGACGGCGTTTATGATTGTGATCCGATGAAATTTGCGGATGCAAAAAAATATGAACGTGTGTCTTATAATGAAATTATTGAAAAAAAGTTAGAAGTTTTAGATTTGACGGCGATTCAATTACTCGCAAAGAATAAAATGAAGCTTCTTGTTTATGATATGACACAAAAAGGCAACTTAGAAGCTGTTTGTCGAGGTGAACAAATAGGAACTATTGTTGAATAAAAAGGAGTAATAAATGTTAGATGGTGTAAAAAGTCAGTTTAATGATAAAGCAGCTAAAGCTATTTTGGCTTACCAAGAAGAATTAAAAAAGGTAAGAACCGGACGTGCATCTACAGCTGTATTTGATAAAGTTATGGTAGATTATTACGGAGAACCAACTCCGATTAATCAGCTTGCACAAATCAGCGTACCGGAAGCTCGTTTGATTACTATTTCTCCATGGGAGAAAAATATGCTTGCACCTATAGAAAAAGCAATTTTGAAAGCAGAATTGGGATTTAACCCAAATAATGACGGAAGTATTATCCGTATTACTATTGCACCTTTAACACAAGAAACACGTGTTGAATTGGCAAAAAATGCGAAACAAATTGCAGAACAAGCAAAAGTTGCTATCAGAAACTTGCGTAGAGATGCTAACGAGCAACTAAAAAAATTATTGAAAGATCATGAAATTGCAGAAGACCAAGAAAAGAAAGGTCTTGATGATGTTCAGAAACTTACAGATAAGTTTATTGATGAAATAACAAAAATTTTCGAGAAAAAGGAAAAAGAAATCCTTGAGTTCTAAAGAAAAAAAACTGGAACATATTTCTTTTATAATGGACGGTAATGGGCGATGGGCGAAAAAACGCTTGTTGCCCAGAACTTTCGGGCATAAAGAAGGCGTGAAAAAGGCAAAAGAAGTAATTCTTCATGCAAAAAGTCATGGAATACCTTTTGTTTCCCTTTATACCTTTTCAAAGGAAAACTGGAAGCGTCCGGCAGATGAAGTTTCTTTTTTAATGAAATTGATTATTGATCATTTTAAAAATGATTTTCAGTTTTATATTGATAATCAGATTAGAATTGTTCATATCGGGGATAAAGAAGGGATTCCGACGGAAGTTCGTAAAGCAATAGAAGAAATAGAAAATGACAGTAAAGATTTTAATTCGGTTACGGTTTTACTTGTGTTTAATTATTCAGGACAATATGATATTATGCAAGCCGTAAACAGAATGTTAACTGATAAAGTTGCCTGTACGGATGAGAATGAAATACGTAAATATCTTTTAACGGCAAATTATCCTGATCCGGATTTGATTGTGCGGACAAGTGGGGAGTTTCGCATAAGCAATTATTTTTTATATCAAGCTGCGTATTCGGAGTTTTATGTGACGAATACTTTATGGCCTGATATGAGTATGGATGAAATTAATAAAGCAATAGAATCTTTTTATCAGCGGGAACGAAGATTTGGAGGAGTATAAATGCTAAAAGAGTTTTTCCGAAGTAATCTGTTTAAGCGGATGCTTTTGACAACAATAGTCGTTCCTGTGGTTTTTTTAACCCTTTTCTTTCCTTTAAAAAGTCATATTTTTTTGATTTTAATTTTTGGATTTGTCATAACATATCTGGGAAGTTTTGAAATAAACTCTCTTATCTTTAATAAGGGAATTAAGGTTAATAAACATTTTATACCCGGAGTGAATCTGCTGATTTATATATTTGCGTATATTTATGCAAACAATTACTTTTCAATTCATTCATACCCGCAAGCTTTGCCGTTATTTTTTCTTTTCTTGATTTCGCTTTTGTCTTTTATATATGCACGTGATATTTTTGCAAAAGATTTGACAGTCTCATTTGAGAAAATTGCATATACATTGTTCGGTATTTTATATATCGGGATTCCGTCGTTTGTGCTTCCGTTTTTGTTGAATATCGATCCGGTAAATAAGCTTGCAGACGTTCCGAATGTACCGATTTTTTATTGTGTAAAATCTCAAGGTACGCAGTTTTCGGCAATGTTGGTGATATTTCTTACGATTTGTATTTGGGTAAATGATATTTTTGCTTACGTTTTTGGAATGACTTTCGGAAAAAAGAAAAAGCTTGGAATAGCTGCCAGTCCGAATAAATCATTAGCCGGATATATCGGTGGTTATTTGACAACTTTTGCGTTTGTAGGTGCTTATTATATCTTTTTCGGTAAATATTTATCGCAAATGCCGACAGCTTTTTACTTTTTATTTCCAGTAATCAGTGGTTTCTTAGTACCGATTGGAGATTTGGTTGAGTCTGTTGTAAAACGCAGTGTTAATGTAAAAGATTCCGGTAATGTGATAATGGGACGCGGCGGCGTTTTAGACTCTGTTGATACTTTGTTGTATTTGTTGCCTATTTATTTTATCGTATTGCAAGTTTATTTTTCATTCATTGTGAGTAAATAATGAAAAGTATTACAATTCTAGGGGCTTCAGGTTCAATAGGAACTTCAGCGTTAAAGGTTTTAGATAATCATGCAGGCAAGTTTTGTCTTCATGCAGTGTCGGTTAATCGCCGGTTAGATAAGCTTTTCGAAATAATAAAAAAATATCGTCCGGATTATGCGGTTTGTGCAGACGGAGAGTATTTTTTTAATAAGACGGGGAAAACATCGATTGTATATGAAGGTATTCCGATTTACAGCGGATGTGACGGAATGGAACGTATTTGTCATGATAAAGTAGATTCTGTTTTAAATGCAGTTGCCGGAAAGGCCGGAGTCGCTCTGTCATTTGCGGTTATGGGATATTGTAAAGAATTGGCACTGGCGAATAAAGAAAGTGTTGTTTGTGCCGGAGATTTACTTTTTAATGAAGCTACAAAAAATGATTGTAAAATTATCCCCGTCGATTCAGAACATTCTGCGATTTTTTCTCTATTAAAAGATAAATCTTCAGACTTAATTCAAAATATTCACATTACGGCGTCCGGCGGTCCTTTCCTTAATGTAGACAAAATTACTTGGAATAAAATCACTCCGGCAGATGCGTTAAAACATCCTACTTGGAGCATGGGACGAAAAATTTCCATTGATTCTGCAACTATGGCTAATAAAGGGCTTGAAGTAATCGAAGCTCATTATTTATTTTCAATGCCTTATGAAAAGATAAATGTCGTTGTTCATCCGCAGTCGTTGATTCATTCAATGGTAGAAATGATTGACGGTGAGATTTATGCACAACTTGGACCGAAAGACATGGCGATTCCTATTCAAAATGCGTTTTCGTATCCGGATGTAATAGAAAATAATTACAGTAGATTGAATTTTTTTAACGGTTTGACATTGGAGTTTTTACCGATAGATATGCAAAAATTCAGAATGTTAGATTTTGCAATTCAATGCGGAAAAAAAGGCGGAATTTATCCGGCGTTTTTCAATAACGTCAATGAGTTTCTTGTAATGCAGTTTTTGGATGAGAAAATTTCATTTTTGCAAATAGAGACGGGAATGGAAAAATCACTTGAGCTGTTGGAAAAAGAAAACTTTCAAAATGAAATAAATAGTATTGATGATTTACTGGAAATAGACTTACTTTCATGTGATATTGCAGCAAAGGCAGTAAAAATCATAAAAGGAGAATAATTTGTTTTCTTTGTTATTGGCAATTTTAGGATTTGGATTTCTTGTTTTTATTCATGAGCTGGGACATTTTCTTGTAGCAAAATTATTTGGTGTAAAAGTAGAATGTTTTTCTATCGGGATGGGACCAAAAGTTTTTGGATTTAAAATTGGTGATACACTTTATCAAATCGGTGCAATTCCTATGGGCGGATTTTGCCAATTTAAACAAGATGCATTGAAAGATGATTTGCCGGAAACTTTGACGGAAAAAAAGTTTTGTTTATTGACTAAAATGTTGAAAGGTAAAGTCTCAGACGAGACGTTGACGAAGTTTTATAAGAAAATGCCGCCTAAAACTATTTCAGCTACAGAGTTTTTAAAACTTACGGAAGATAAAGAAAATCGTCCGGACGCAGAATCTTTGTTTGATTGTTATGAACAAGACGGAGATGTTTTTGTTTTAAGAAAAGATTTAACAGAAAAAGATATTTTTGTTTCATTGGAATATTTGGAGTCATTTAAAAAATATGAATTTGAGTATTATTTGAATGATGACGGATTTGTAAACACAAAGGAACGCAAAGATTTTATAAATGTAGTTTATAAGTCAATGGACTTGCGTAGTTTGAGGGATGCGGACAGCTTTTTCGGAGTTCATCCTTTTAAACGTTTGTTGGTTGCATTTGCCGGTCCTTTTATGAATTACTTATTTGCAATCATTTTATTTTCATTGGTTTTTATCGGGGCAAGAAAAGAAGTTATTATTCCAAACAGAATTTTATTATCTGACGATGTGGGACGTGAAGAATCAACAGTTTCTCCGGCAAAGAAAGCAGGGCTGTTGTCCGGTGATAAAATTATTTCTGTGAATAATCACCCAATCAATTCTTTCAGTGAATTAACGGAAGAAATGATGTTGACCGGAACTCGTTCTAAATTAAATGTTAAAGTTGAACGAAACGGAGAAATCTTGGCGTTTCAGGTACAACCGGAATGGGATAAAAATACAATGCGACCGTTACTGGGAGTTTATTTTTATCAAGAGCCGATAATCGACCAACGAGATGAGTCTGAGCTGGCAAAATTTTTAAACTTACAAAACGGTGATAAAATCACGGCTGTCGGCGGAAAAAGAGATTTGATTTCTACCGTGCTTGTGGAACGTTATTTGATGAATTTATGGGAAACTAAATCGAGCGGAACATTGACTGTGCTGCGTGGCGATGCGGAATTTGATGTAAATGTAGATATAAACGACTTTGAGCAAAAAAATGTTTTTCTTCCGTATTACTACGAAATCCGAGAGGTAAAAGGGAAAAATTGGTTTGCAGCATTAGGTGAAGGTTTCAAAGAAAGTAATAAATTGATACGTATGACTGCATTGTCGACTTATGCCTTGATAGCAAAACCGAAAGGCGATATTTCAGAACAAGTCGGCGGTCCGATAAAAATCGGTTACTTGATGAAAAATATTACCGATGCAGGCTTTTCCAGTAGCTTTATTGAAGGAATGAGAAACTTTTTCTTGGTGTTAGCTAATATTTCGTTGGCGTTGGCATTTTTTAATTTGTTGCCTCTTCCGGCACTTGACGGCGGTTATATAGTGATGAGTGTCGTGGAAATGGTAATGCGTAAACCGGTAAAAATGCGATATGTATATGTATTAAACTTTGTAGCGTTGATGTTACTGATGAGTTTAGGGTTACTTGTTGCCGTGATGGATATTTTCTATATTATGGGACAGTAATTTTTTTAAAATATTATTTCTTTAAATCAGTATTTGCATTGCTGGCATATAGGTTGCTCTTTTAATAAAAAAAATATAAGAGGAGCAAATAACAATGAAAAAAATTAGTGCTTTTTTTCTTTCAATCTTTTTGATGGCGTTACTTTCATGTGCACCGGAAGAAGATACTAAAACTATTATAATTACCCCACCGGAATTAATGAGTGCTGTAACTTGTTCTGTTCAGTCGGGTATGATAACAGCAGATGATAAGATAAGTCTTAATGCACCGCAAAATGCAACAGATGCGACACTTTATTATGAAATCGCAGTTGGTGCAGATTGTGAAACTCCTACAGAAGGAAGCAGTAAAAAATATACCGGCGAGATAACATTGAGCAGTGCCGGATTGAGTCCCAGTGATGACAATATCATTACTTTAAAAGTTTTGGCTGTAAAAAAGGGTTTTGAAAACGGAACTTGGACTTTCCGCTGGAGATTTTCTGACGGTTCAAAGTCACTTGTAAACGATGATGCTTATTTAAAATCAGTGTCAGCTTCAAATAATGAAGCAAACTTTGGTTTTTTACCGAATGTTTTTGTTTATGATGATATCAGAGTGCCTAATGATGTTGAAAAAATCAGTATTGATTATGAAAAATCAAATAAAGATGCGACAGTAGAGACTTATCCGGCTTCATTAAAAGATATTCCTTTAAGAGCCGGAAGAACAACTTTAGTAACATTTACAGTTACTTCTTCTGATAAATCAACAAAGAAACGTTATTCTTTCAGTATTTATAGAGCAAGTAATATTGATGGTCCGATATTGAGTACTGATTGTTACCTTTCACATCTTTTTGTAAAAGGTGATACATTAATTACTTTTGATAAAAATAAAGAAAATTATGAAGCTAGGGTTGCTAATTCTGTAGCTACTACATCTGTGACATATTTATTATCCAGCAATAAAGCACAGGTGACTACGACTCCTGCAAGTTTGGAGAATATTTCTTTAACAGCAGGACAGACTACAGATGTAAGTATTAAGGTAATAGCTGAAGATTCTAGTTATACAAAAACTTATACTGTATCTATTTATAGAGAGCCGGCAGGTCAGCTTAGTTCAGATGCGACATTAAAGTCATTGTCTGTTATAGGTGGTAATTTATCATTCAATAGTGCAACAACAGACTATGAGGTAACAATTCCGTCAGATTATTCCGGAGCTGTATCTGTGACTTATGAAAAAAATCATATCGGAGCAACTGTAACTACAATTCCTACAAATTTAAATAATATTTCTATAGCTCCGGGAGCAACGGAGACAGTGACTGTTTCTGTTACAGCAGAGGATAAACGTTCAACTGAAACTTATACAGTAAAAATTAAAAGAGATTCTGTTAATTTAGACGGTAATGCATATCTTTCAAATATTACTTTGAGTGCCGGTAGCTTGAGTTTCAATAAAGATACATTATCTTATGATGTAACCGTAGAAAATGCGATTTCAAGTATTACAGTAACAGCAACGGCGGAATCAGCTAAAGCTAATGTTGCTGTTACGCCTTCAGGAGTAGTTTCTCTTACGGTAGGAGTAAAAACTCCTATTACTATTAGAGTAACAGCAGAAGACGGAACTTTTAAAACTTATGTTGTTAATGTAACAAGAGAAGGAAATAATCCGCCACCTCCACCACCTGCAGGTGATTATTACTGGACAAATAAAGACGGTAAAGTCGGAACATTTAAGTCTATCAAAAGTTGGAGTGATTGGACTGCAGCTGAACAAATTGCACAAAATGCTGCTTACGATGACCCTCGCACATGGAAGGGACATCAAGAAGTTCCTTATGATGTTTATGCTATGTATGCAGCATGGGATAACGATAACTTATACGTAATGGTAGAGTTGGTAAACGGAGTAGACAGAGCAAAAGATTTATTTATGTGGCATGATTATGCATCAAGTGATAATGCTTGGTGGGATAACAGAGATATTCCGTTGGGAATGCTTTTTAATACAGGTAAAGGTGCTAAATCAAATAAACCGACAGTAGACCAAGGTGGTCCTATTTGGGGAAGTGTTGATTTTTCAGATGCTCAAGGATTTGACGCAATGTTCTATCATTCTTCAAAATATGGATATGCAGAACATAAAAGTGCTTTTGTCGGTGTAGGTACTCCTGGTTTCTTTACAACAACAAGTGCAGGTGTATTTAGCTATGGTGCTGCAAACTGTACAAACTTTGCAGGGGCTACAGCTGATGGTTCCGGAGTTCATGTTCGCTATAAGAGACAATGTGCTGTAAGTACTAAAATTTATATGGAATCAACACCGTCAGATAATCGTGGAACATCCGGACAAACCGGAGCAGATTTACTTAATTCTACTACTTATAAAGACTTTAAAACAACAGATCTTGATATGAGTTATTGGTATACAATTCCTTTAAAATCTTTGGGAATTGATAGAGCACATATCGAAAGCAACGGTATTGGTATCCGTCAGCTTACAACAAACGGTGGTTCTTTGATGGACTGCTGTCCATGGGATGTAAGTATGGTTGATGTGGCTACAGACCCATGTTCTGACGATGCAAGTACATCTGCTGAAAAAGAAGACGTTGATGATATGACATCAGCTCAAGCTCGTATCGGTGGTAAAATGTAATCCTATATTTTAAAAGAGATTTAGTCGTCGGTTTTTCGGAATCGACGGTTTTTTTATTTTAGCGGTGAACATATGAAATATGTGACAGAAGTATTTCCGATAGGAATGCTTCTGTCATGTACAGCGTACATTCACCGAAGCTAAAACACATCGTTCAAGCTGTGGTGAGCATGGAACATGCGAACGAAATATTTTCCGTAGGAAAATATCAAGCGAAAGCTTAATGGAACAGACCGTTCCTGTATCTTCGAAAAAAGAGATTCTGAAACAAGTTCTGCATGACCGATAGGGTTCCTGACACATGTTTAGATAGGCTTTCGCTGTTGTTTCCTTTACAGGATACAGACAACAACCTTAACTGAACGCAGACAGAGTGCACAATTGGTTACTGCCTGTAACCTTAACAGGACGCTGACAGTGACCAAAAATGACTGGGTATGTAAAAATATTGCAGTGCTTATAATAAAAATGCAGTCTTCTATGAAGTTTCAAAACTTCACAAAAACAGCCATTGTATATAAACATGTTTGAATTATAGCTTCTCTATTTCCTCAACCGACAGCCCGGTAAAATGTGCAATCATCGAAACCGACATATTTTCAGATTTCATGCTTTTCGCAGTTTCAATGGCTTTTTTATGTTCACCTTGCGTGATACCTAAAGAAATGCCCTCGTTACGACCTAAAGAAAAACCGTATTCTTCACCGGCAGAAAAGCCGGAATCATAAGTATCTTGTTTCAACATTTCCCACGTCATATATTCTGCCCTCCATTCCTCGTTGCCTTGAACTCGCTTTAATTCTTTACAGATTTTGTTTGTCAAAGGCGTTTCACTTTTACCGGTCGAAATAAATTCTAACAGTTTTCTGATTTTCTCGTCATCTACTTTTTCAAAAGCATTAACATTGTAGGCAATTTTCCGACATTTGTCATCAAGTTTCAAGTCAGGCAATTCTTCACAGCTGTTGCAAAAAGTATACTGCGGTAAACCTTTGCGAAATGGGTCGAATGTGCAAAAGAAAATGATATTTGATTCCTTTAAGTCGTTAAAGTTCGCACCTTT
>JBGUUT010000031.1:0-3327 GCA_045133795.1 Spirochaetota bacterium | reverse complement strand
TTTGAACGAGTTTTTTATTTCAAAATAAAAAATAGGTTTTTATTAGAAAATAAGATTTTAAAACTTTTTCGTTATGTCGGAGCTTTTCTAGCCCTAATTTATATTATTTTCAATTTATTTTATCTTGTTTCGTTTCAAATTAATTCATTTTTGAAACCGGATGAATTAATATACTTTGATGTTCATGCGAAATAAATTTCATAATATATCTACTTTCAACAATATTTGAAACTTATAACTTATATTAATTCTTCTAATAATTCATTTATCTCAGAATGAGTCATCTGATCTATTCGCAAGCCTCTATACTTATCTCTTGCACTTTGTGCCCCCAAATGTTTTGCACCACATGTTCTTTCATAACTTGAAACTTTTATACCATCCGAACGAACATAGCCTGAAACTTTATACGTGCCTGCACAACTTGACCCGTGAATATTCGCGGCACCACCTGTTTGTTTACCTTGAGGATGAAATAGCTGATATTTGGATTGTTCATATATTTTTGGGAAATTTCGTTTAAAATCTTCTCTTTCCATATTTTTATAATCATCCATATCATAGTAATAAATTACATTACCGTTTCCGTCAACTTCCATTTCAACTCCTAGTTGAAATGGAACCGAACATTCTTGAGGTAATGTGTTTGCTGAAAAATCTTTGACGTGAGTTACTCTATTATTCCAACCCTGTATATATTTTTTCTGTGTTGGATCGCTTTTTACATAAGCCTCGTATTTGTTTCGCCGAAGTTGCTCAAACTTATTCAAATCATCATTACTTTTTTTGTATAAATCTTTTGCAACAGAAACCCCCATGTTAACAGCAGTATCAAAAACATACATTGCGAGTCTTGGATTTTCTATTTTATCAGCGCCCGAAGCTTTATAGTAATTGTTATAATATATTTCATGCATTTCTTCATCTGTCATATATTTAACACTTTGTTTCGGTAAACCTTTTGAACGTCTATAAGAATCGTAAGTTGCATGTGTAATTCCTTTGTTAGTTTCTCCGCCCTTATCAGTTGGGTCATTAACATAGCCGCCTTCTCTAGCTAACACAAATTTTACCATTTGCGGATAGTAAATGTCATTTTGTTGCATACAAATATCCTTTTATTAACTAATAACTATATGCAAGTTACTCATATTTCAAAGTGTCGTAAAGTTCTTTTAATTCTAATGCTCGTTCTTTTACTACATTGGTTTTGTTTCCTACAGCCACATTTTGAAACATAGTACCTTGCTTATTCATGATGGGACTTAATGCAACAAATTCTGCCTCTTGATACTTTTTCCAATTCTCCTGTGCTTTAAGAATATTTGTGTAATCTTCTTCTGTTGTAATAGTTTTTAGTAAACCTAAATATTTATCAATTTCTTTAAACCACATATCCATTGCTTTATAAGAACATTGAGATATATCATATGTTGAATATACCTTTGCGATACAATCTCTTTCTGTTTTGTCAATCGGATGTAATTTTTCAGCCTCATCTTCCTGTGTTTTACTTTGAGGTATAACTTCTTCATTATTTAAACTTGTTTCGTCTTCACTTATTCCTTGATTTGTTGTTTGTTGGGTTTCTTTTTGAGGAAATGTCGCATTACTATTATGAGAATTTGTACAACCACAAGTAAATACAGATGTTAATAAAATTGTTACAATAAGCTTCTTCATGTTTTTTATTATACAGATTTTTGAAATTTCTAATAGCTTTGTAACAAAATTTTTACATCTAAACCCAAGATGTAAGCGTACTCAGGCTTTACTATTGTTTCATGTGTGCCGAATTCTTTAACCATGAATTTTTGACGTGTAAATAAAATAAACGGAGATAATTTTATGAATTACAATATTACCGTACGGGAATATTACATGAGTTTTCACTTCTTTTTATTAGTTTATTACCGAACGGGAATATTCACTTGACAATTATATAAAAAAAGATATAATATTCCTGTACGGTAATATTAAGGTAAAAATGATAATAAAATCTGCGCAAGATATCGGAAAATTAGCAAAAGAAGCACGCAAAAAACAGAATTTTACACAAGTTCAACTCGCTCAGCTTTCTAATGTTGGAACGCGTTTTCTCTCTGATTTAGAAAACGGTAAACCAACCTGTGAAATAGATAAAGTTATAAAAGTTCTGACAAATTTAGGGATAAAGTTAGAGGTAAACAATGGCTAAAGAGTTGTCAGTTAGATTACATGGGGTACAAGTCGGGGTTAGGATTTTAGATTACATCAAAAATTTTGGAACAAAAAGTAACAGAGGATGACTTTTTAGCCATCCTCTGTTTTTTAAGCTTCAAATTTTTTCTTTTTATAAGCTTCATTAATTTGATCTATATTTTCATTGACTTTTTCTTGATATTTATCAATACGCTCTTGGTATTTTTTAGCTTTTTTTGTGTCATTTTCAGCAAGTTCTTTATTATATTTTCTTTTTGCTTTCAAAAGTCTTCTTAGGTTTTTTCTGCCTTTAAAGCGTCCGACTTTACGTAAATCAAGTAATGCTGCGTTTATCTCGTCATCATTTTTAGCATCTTGTACTTTTTGGGTTATTTCCGTTTTTTTAGCCGGCGGTATATCACGTTCTTCCTGAGTATTATTTTGAACCGTCTTATCTTCTTGTTTTTTAGTTTCGACTTGACTAACAGTGTCTTTTTCTGTCATATTTGGCTTGTTAGTTTTAGTTGTGTTATTTGCCGGAGTAGTTTGAGATACTTGTTCTTGTTTTATGTTACTATTGTTATTTACGCTGTCTGAAACAGGTGCATTTTGTTTGGAAGGTGTATTACCATCTGTTGAATTTGTTGATGGTGTTGGTGTTTTAGGTGTGGTCGCAGGAGAAGGAGATTCTGGTGCAGGTGTTTTGGGTTCTTCATTTACAGGCGGATTAGATTCGCTTGAATTACTTGGATTTTCATTTTGTTGACTTTCATTTGTTTCTTCTGTGTTATCTGCTTCATTTTGATTTTCAACATTTTCATTTTCTTCCGGCGCATTTGTTTTTTCTGCATCACCACCTTCTTGAACAGGAGGCTCCTCGGTTACTTCATTTTCTGAATCAACTTTACTGCTTTCTTCTACAATAGAATCTTCTTGAACAGGAGGTTCTGCGTAAGCATATTGTTGATTTGGATCTAATGTTGAATTTAATACATCTTCTAATGGTTTAACAACATTTTCGTCTACAGATTTTACGGCATTCAAACCACCTAATGTTGGAGTTTTCATATCTTTAACATTGTTGAATAAATTATTTGAATAACCTGTTGTTTTAGAAGTATTGGATTTGTCTTTTGGAGTTTCTTT
>JBGUUT010000030.1:0-14749 GCA_045133795.1 Spirochaetota bacterium | reverse complement strand
AAATATTTCGTTCATGTACTGCGTACACTCACCACAGCTCGAACGGTGTGTTATAGGAATAAAAAAAGGAAGTATATCAACTTCCTTTTCTATAGTTTAGTCTAATTCCGGAATTGCAAATACTTGTCCGGGATAAATCAAATCCGGTGTTAAAATAGCATCTTTATTTGTTTTCCAAATCATAGGCCAATAAAACGGATTGTTATAAATAAAGCTATATTCCGATATTCTCCATAAACAATCACGTCTTTGAGTGTCTAATTTTACGGTATAATAAGTTTTTATTCCGACTCCGGAATAAGAATCAGCTATTCTTTGTGCAATTTCAGCATATTTAATTGCCATATCATAATCTGCTTTGTAATATGCTTCCTTCGCTTTTTCAATATAATCTACAGCTTTTTCAAGAATCTTTTGATAAGAAGAAAGTGGCATTTCTTCTACTGAATTTTCAATTTTAGGTGCGTTACCTTCATTAATTTCAACGTCCTCTTCAAATTCAAATTGATAATCCATAGATTTTTGAGCTTTACCGTTTTTTAAAGTTTCTTTTCCGGCTGCTTTTTCAAGAGATTTTCCTGCTTTTCTGATTGCTTTGAGTGCTTCTAAACGTTTCTTTTCAGCAAGAGCTTTATTTGTTTTATCAATAGCTGCAATTGCATCTTTTTCAGCTTGTTCCAACGAAGCTTTTGAATCATCAAAGCTAAAATCTTTATATTGTTGGATTCCGTTGTTTAAGTTTTCCTTTGCACTGCCTAATTCATCGGGTGCATAAGTTGCGGCTCCGAGTTTTTCAGCTTTTTTGATTAAACTTTGGATATATTTAATTTTTGACTCTGATTCCTGACGCATTTTCTTTTGAATAGCAGATAATTCTTTTAATTTATCTACAGATTCTGCATATTTGGCGTATGAAGAAGGGTAGTTTTCTTCATCAAAGAATGTTGTTCCCTCATTATAAGGATTCATGGCTTCATCAAATTGTTCTTTATTTGTAATTTCAATTCCGCCGGCTTTCAAATCGCTGATTAATCTATCTGCTTCTTGTTTTTTCTCTAACGCTCTGGCTTTGTATGCATTATAATAAGCGTCTTCTGCATATTTACGTGCTTGATTTAAATACTCAGCAGCTTTTTCCGGGTCTGTTTCGTTTGCTGCTTTTGCTTTATTTAAATAATCTTTTGCATTTAAGAAATTTTCTTTGTCATAGATATCTGCTTGTGCTTCTTTAGCTTTTGCAATTAAATCTTCAATTTCTTTAAATTGAGTTTCACTGATTTTTTCTTTTTTCTGTTCGATAACCGGCTCTTCTTTTACAGGTTCTTCTTCTGTAGTAACCTCCGGTTCAGCTTCTTGTTGTACCGATTCAGTCGGGGTTTCTTCTACGACTTCGGGAGCTGATTTTTTACATGAAAAACATACTAAAAGCATAAAAACTAAAAAAGTCGAAAATACATTGAGATACACTTTTTTCATTTATTAATACTCCTTAAAAAACACTTTATAAATAAATTAGAACGATGCTATAGCAGCTTCTTCATCATCTAATATTTTAAATAACATATTTAATTTTGTAAGTTCAAAGATTTTTTTTACAGAATTTGTTACATGGATTAAACGAAGTTCTCCGTTAGCACCGGAAATCATTTGTTTTACTGAAATCAAAGTTCCTATTCCCGTAGAATCGATATAAGTAACTTCATCTAAATTTATAATAACTTTTCTTGCTGTTGAATTTCTCAAATGAGTAAATATATTATCTTTGAGTTTATTTGCATTATAAAGATCAACTTCACCACTTAATTTAACAATAAAAATATTATCATTTTTAATATAACTGGTTATTTGCATTTTTTCTGTCCTGACATGAAAATATATAGAGTTTTAACATTTCAATATATGGTAGGTCAAGTATAGAAAAAAAATTATAATTAAATTAAAAAGGGCAAAAAAAATGGAACGCTGTTACACGTTCCACCTTTCTGATTAATTACTTGGGAGGGTAATTATCTATAAAACATCTGATTTTATCTTCGGTAATACCGGCATTATCTTTAATACTTTTTGAAAATTTCTTTCATAAAAAATAGACATTTCATTAATTGCTTCGTAGAGCTTGCGAATTTTTAGCCAAATAGATTTTTCTGAATCTTCCGAATATGAAACATTTTCCATAATTGCCAAAAGAATGTTTTGTGCAGAAGATGAAACAATATTTAAAACTCTGTTTTTTTCCGATTCACTCATCAAATCTTTTTGCCGTTTATCAAATTCGCTTATTTTATTTTGCGGCATATTTCCGTTTTCCGGAATCAGTTTCAAAATCTTTTCAGATTCTTCCGCTATAATTTTTGACATTTTAGTAAAAATCATCATTTGGTCGGTTATTTTGTTCGTAATTTGATTCTTTATATTTTCATTTATAATACTGTCAATTTGTATTCTATAATTTCCCGTATTGTTTTTTGTACACGGCAATTCAGACAATTCTATTATTTTACAGCCCTCGATATATGAACCGCCCAGATTCGGTAATAAAACAGGAGCATTCGTCAATGCAATTTCACGTTCCATCCATCTGCGAAATAAAATCATTTTAGGGTCTGTAATTATCGGTTTTCCGTTTGTTGATTTTGTCAACGGAAGCTCTCCGGTATGCATTAAATAATGAAAGGATTTCTGGTCTGCATTATTTGAATAATTTCCGGTAGAAATAAAATTATTTTCAAAAAAAGCACCTTTAAAATGCGTATTTCGTCCGGGAAATCCTAAATCAAGTCCTGCTAAAATAATTTTTTCGGCACCTATTAAGCGAGCGATATCAAAAGCTGTCGTTGCAACGGAACCGCCGGCCGCTAAAGTTCCGCGATTTTCGTTTTTCATAAAATAGCCGGTTAGTTCAAACAAAGAGTTTCCGGTAAAAATTCTTTCAGTCGGTACATTTCTGAAGATTTTAAAATATGCCGATGGGTCGGTAACTAATATCGAATTTTCAAGAGTTTCATTTTCAAGATATTTATAATTCCAATATTGAGGGTCTACACTTACGACAATTTCCGGAGTTATTTCATGAGTTCGCAAATATTTGTATGCTGTGTCAACCGCAACTAATATGAGATTTTCACGCTCTTTTTTTATATACGGAATCATTTGCTCCAACGTAGGACCGCCGGCAATTACAACAGCATTGCAACCTTTGGCTATATTTTTCAATGATTCGATTTTTCCCGCAAAAGGGTAGTATGGAGTATTAAAAATTATGTTTCTCGCCCAAATCTTTTGAAAACGAATCAAAGTGGCACTGTTCATGTCCTTTCTGTCCAAAACATAATTGATGTAATTTTGAACTTCTTTGAAATAACTTTCTCCGAAAGTATAAAGAGGACGATGATAATAATAACGAAGTCTTTTTGTCGGAATGTTTTGAAGAAAACTTCCGATTACATCTTTCGGCGTTTCAATAAAGATTTTTACGTTTGAATTATTCAGAATATCCGACATATCCGTACATTGCATGGCTGTCATAAATGTTTTTGAATCATTTTCAATACAAATAATATATGGTTTTATTTGCTTTGGATTGTCGGCAAGAATCTGATTATATAACTCATTCATAACATAGCCTAAACCACATCCGAACAAAATATAAACGTCTACATCTTCTTTATTCTCCAAAAGAAGTTGAACAGAACGTTTTGCTTCTTTTATAGGGTCATATTTTGAATGAATATATACATTATCATGTTTGTATGTTTTATGTCCGCTTTTTGTATCTTCTAAAGTATAAAAACTCTCAGTTTTAAACTTTGACGTATCGTATAATTTCGAAAATGCCGCAAAGTTTTTAGCAAATATAGAATTTGCACTTTCATTCATATTAATTTTCCTTCAAGTACAATTTTACAGTATCATCATTTTCCAAAGTTGTTCCCGCAGCAGGTTCTTGACGATATATTTTACCAGTTCCGTAAGAATAAACATGAACATTTACTTCTGATAAAATATCACATGCATCACCGGCAGAAATTCCTCGTAAATCCGGAAGTTGAGCAGGTAAACTTGATATTCTTTTGTAACAATTAACGGTATTGTCTTTTAAAATTTTATTTGCTTCAACTGAAAATGCCGGAGGATAAATGTCCAAATAACCGCTGAATGAAGAAATAAAATCGTTTAAAAGATACGAACATATAACACCGCCCCATGTAACCTCTGATTTTGGACGGTGCAATACTGTATAAACAATATAACGCGGTTCTTCCATAGGGAAAACGGCAAGAATAGAAGAACTTACTTCGACAGTTGAATATCTTTGATTTTCTGCATCATACATTTGTGCCGTTCCAGATTTTGCAGCGAAGTTTATTCCATCAACTTTTAATCGCTTTACGGAACCTCCGATTTCATCCGTAGATTTTCCCATTGCTAAAACAACATCTTTTGCAAGTCCTTCGGGAAGAACACGTCTTATGACTTTAGGTGAATTTGTTTTTATAATCTTTCCGTTATTATCGTAAATATGACGAACTAAATGTGCACGCATAAGTTGTCCGTCATTGACAAGGGTAGTTGCTGCTTGAACAATTTGCATTGCATTTGTACTTACTTCTTGACCTATCGGAACAGCCAACATAGAACGACGAGTCCAACGTTCCGGCGAACGAATTACACCTTGTTGCTCACCCGGAAGCTCGACATCAGTCGTTTCTCCAAAACCAAATGCTTTTAAATAGTAATACAAATCAGTTTTATTGATAGTTTCTGCAGCTTGTAATGTTGCAACGTTACAAGAAGTTTTAAACAAACCGCCTAAATCAATATAACCGTGTCTTCCGGTACATTTCACGCTGTCAAAACCATCAGAATATACGCGATTACAAAAATATAGAGTTTCTAAATCTACGCCGCCGTTCGCAATCATCCCTGCCATAGTGAATACTTTAAATACACTGCCGGGTTCAAACTGATAAAAAATGGCATTATTTCTGAAATTCTCTTGCGAATATTTGTTGTAATAATTAGGGTTATAATCCGGATAATTTGCTAAAGCTACAACTTCCCCGGTTTTACCGTCTAGTAAAACTAAACAGCCGGATTCTGCTCCGATATCTGAAGCATGTTTATTTAATGCTTTTTCCGCCATTGCCTGAACGGATGAATCTATAGTCAATTGGATGTTATAACCATTAGAAATACGAGATTTATCGTTAAAGTCATTATCATTATCATGTTTCAGGTATTTATTCATGGTTTTTTCTACGCCTTCGATACCTTCATTATCGATATTGCAAAAACCCAAAATATGAGAAGCTAATGTTGCATTAGGATAAACTCGTTTATATTCTTTTGTTGCATAAACACCTTTTATATCTAATTCCTTAACTTTTTCATATTCTTTAGGTGTTATCTGACGTTTTAACCAAATAAAACTTTTTTTTGATGAGAGTTTTTGTCTGACTAAATCTACATCAATTGACAGTAAATTTGATAATTGCGAAGAAATTGAAGTTATTTCTGTTTTTACAATTTGCTCTGGATTTACATATATAGAATATAGTTCATCATTTGCAGCTAAGATTCTGTTATTACAGTCAACGATATCACCACGTTTTACTACAACATTGCGAGAATTATTTATAAAAGTGTAGCTTTCGATAGGTACGGTAGTTAAATAAATAATTCTGACAGAAAGCAAAATTGAAACAACCAAAAAAATTATAAGTAATACACGAATCCTATGAAATGATACTCCCAGATTTTCCACGATTTATTTATTTCCTTTGTTGTCTTCTGTTTCAAGATAAAGACCGCGTTGACTAAAATTAGAATATACCATGTAATAGTGCAGGGCTGCCGAAAAACTATAAGCGGCAACAACAGCTTTTATGGCCGGTAATTTATCAAAGCGATTTTTACCACGACTGAGCTGAAAATCAAGTGGTTCTTCGGGATTTTGAAGTAATTTTCTCTCTTCATTTTTGTAATCGTTTATTAACTTTTGCAGTGTTTTTGAAAATTTCAAGAAAAAGTCTGCTGTCATCGTTTTTATGTTATTTAATATAGTCGCTCTTTTTACATTTATGGCACTTACTTTTATTTGCTGTTGAATTGGATTATTTTGTAATTCAACAGTTGTCGCAGTCAATTCTTGCAATAACTCTATATATTCATTTTGATAGTTGATAATACTGTTATAAGACATAAATTCATCATCAAACTCCGCTCTGATATCGGTACGAACACCGCTTTCTAATCGAGAAGTCAATTTCAACTGGCTTGTAGTCAATAAAAAAGCATAATGACGTTCAAACTCATTTAAAAGAACGTAAAGGATTTGCATTTTTTCCTCAGGTTCAAATAATGATGCATTTTTATCATTTTTTAATGTAGTTTCTTTTTTTTCCAGTAATTCATCAATTAATTTCAGACCTTTCTGAATATATGGCGGAATCTTTTCCATTTCCTTTTGTTCTACGGTCTCTTGTAATTTTTTGCGTTGTTCTTCTTTTTCACGCTCTTTTTCTTGAATGTAGCTTTCTTTTTCGTAATCCAATTGACCGGTATATATTCCCAAGTCCTCTTCTTCCGAAATCCCTGCGAATCTTTTCATTGCCGAAACTTCAAAAGGTACGACTTCACCAAAATTGTATTGCATTGTAATATGTATTAAAGGTAGATAGTAATAAAATAATTGATCAAAATGCTTTTCAATTATTTGTTTACTGATAGGTAAACGCTTTTGTGACATTTTTTCATAATAATTCAAAGCTTCCCAAAGTGTATTTTTATTAGTTTCCCAGAAAGGTAAAATAATAAGCAGTTCCTTGTACAGGAGCTTTATTTTTGAAATAATACTTCCGCATTGAATTTTTTTTTCTTTTACAAAATAATTTTTTATATCCTGAATATTGTCCGGTTTATACAAATCATAAATTCTCAACATCAATTCATATGCAAACGGAAACTTTGCATTTAAATATTCAACCATTTTCCATTTTTCATCATTTTCCAATAAAACAATCATTTTGGCACAATTACTCAATGAACTGATAGTTTCTACGAAGTTTTTTTCGATATTGTAAATGTATTTGCGGTTAAAATTTCCGTTTATAGTAAAGAAACCTTTGAAAATCCCTTTCAAAAAGATTGAAAAAGGATATTTTGTCGCTCTTTTCTTATTTTTTTCGGTGTTGTTCTTAGATTTCTTCTCATTTTTTTTAGAATATTTTCGTTCTAATTCTATTTTATTAGTATTAATTTTCTCATTAAACTCTATTTGTTTATCTCGATTGAATTGCATAATCTTTGGACCGTGCTTTTCTTTAATGACTTCGCCGCCGCCTTCTATAAATTTATTAAACATCTCTTTTCTGGTAGCTTCGTCCATACTTTCAATATTTAGTTTTTTCTTTATTTCTTCAAGTGATGACATATCATCTCCTTTTGCTATTCAAAGTTTATTAAAAAATTAGAAATTGGTATTGAAAACCTTTTCTTTGGTTTTCTTTATACATATAATTGTTACATCATCGCTGTAAGATTTTGGAACGCTGATGTGATTATTTAATTTCTCCAGTAAAAAACGAATCGCTTGTATCGGAGTAAAATCTGAATGATTTTTACTGATATCAATCAAAGCTTCGTTAAAAGTATCCTCAAAAAAAGCACCGTCATCATTCAATGCTTCCGTAACTCCGTCAGTTATTATAAAAAGGAAATCACCAGTATCCAAATGAAGAACTTGTTGATTGAACTCCAGTTCTTCCATTACACCGAGCATCATTCCGCCGGCTTCTTTTTGGTCTAAAGTCGCTTTTTGCGAATGCAAATGAAAAGGAGCAGGATGCCCACAATTAAAAATTGTAATTTCGTCAGAAAGAATATCAATTTGGCAATACATAATTGTGACGAAAACACACGCATTCGAAAAAATCTCATACAAATCATTATTAACATCTTTTAAAACTTGCGCCGGACTGTGGCGTGAATTTATTGCATTTTGCAATGATGTTCTTAATAACATTGTTATTAAAGCTGCAGGAATCCCGTGTCCCGTAATATCAGCCGTAATAATATCTATATGTGTTTGATCGCGTTCAAAAAAGAACACTAAATCGCCGCTTACTTGGTTTGCCGGCGTTATTTTAGACGCAATTTCGTAATTTCCGAATAATGTTCTTATCGGCGGAAAAAGTTTCTTTTGTATATCTTGAGCTAACAGCAATTGATGATGCATTTCTGTATCTCGCTTTTTTAACTCTCTGTTTACTTCATCTTTTTCTTTAATTAATTTATCAAGCTTTATGGTTTGAGAACTCATTCCGTTGTATAGTTTTTCAAAAATATCTACATAATAGAGAAAGTTTGTAATATTTTTAAACGCTACACAAAGCCTTTTGTTGTTTTCTTCTGTAAAAGAAGTAGATGAAATAGAAAAGAATAAGTCGGCTTTTGTTTCATTTATGTAAAGAACTTCCAAATCTTCTAACGGGGTGTCAAAGCATTGATTAAAATCAACAGGATTTGACGGCACTCTTGTTTTTCTATCTAAAAAAACAATATCCGTTAGTTTTTTTGTGTCTCCGAAATATGAACGAAATTTTTGATTACTACAAATTATGGACATATCTTCATCGACAATAGCAAGCCCTTCCGGTACATATTCAAAAAAGTCTTTATTCATTTTTATTTTTTTCCTTGAAAAGAATGCTTAACCTTTATTATTAGTAAAGGAAACTAACATAGTACATGAATTATTTTTCTTTTCAATTATTTTCTTGAGATTTTTTTATAAAGAACTTTTGTTTTTTTGGTCTCTAAAATTTAGAAAGATAATTTTGTTTACAGCAATAAAGTAAATTGTTATTATCCTGCGTACTTTATATTTGGAGCAGCGTATAATGTTTGGATTTTTGCGTTCTCTTTTAATATTACTCTTCACATCAAATCAGAGCTATCCGTCTCCCTTATTTTTTTAATATCATTTCGCAAAATTAATTTTTCTTACAAAAACTTATTCGCATATTTTAATTTTTTTGATGAGGGGGCATAAATGAATGGCAGTGATTTATTAATAAAAGATGTTAACAAAACTTTTGGAGATACAGTTGTTTTAAATAATGTAAATCTTGAAATAAAAAAAGGTGAGTTTTTTTCTCTGCTGGGACCGTCCGGTTGCGGAAAAACTACTTTATTAAGAATAATCGGAGGTTTTGAATCTCCGGACAGCGGTTCGATATATCTTGATAATCAAGATGTTGTATGTTTGACACCGAATCTTCGTCCGACTAATACAATTTTTCAAAATTACGCATTATTTCCGCATTTAACGGTTTATGAAAATGTAGCTTTCCCTTTAAGATTAAAAAAAGTACCGGAAAGTAAAATTTCTGAGTGCGTAAAGAAATATTTATCACTTGTAAAACTGGAATCTCATATAAACAAAAAAACTACAATGTTATCCGGCGGGCAAAAACAGCGTGTCGCAATTGCTCGTGCACTTGTAAATGAGCCTAAAGTATTACTTTTAGATGAGCCACTTTCTGCTTTAGATGCAAAATTACGCCAACACATGTTAATTGAATTAGATTCTATTCATGACCAAATCGGAATTACAT
Organism: Spirochaetota bacterium; assembly: GCA_045133795.1. Classification (GTDB taxonomy): domain Bacteria; phylum Spirochaetota; class GWE2-31-10; order GWE2-31-10; family GWE2-31-10; genus RGIG8597. Next base: position 5,132 of record JBGUUT010000030.1, on the reverse strand, counting down.
TTATATTTGTAACTCATGACCAACAAGAAGCTTTGAGTGTATCTGACAGAGTTGCGGTAATGCACCAAGGGAATATCTTACAGGTAGGAACACCGTCTGAAATATATGAAAGTCCGGCTGATATGTTTGTTGCGGATTTTATCGGCGAAACAAACATCTTAGAAGGAAAAGTTCTATCTGTAAACGGAAATATCGGAGTAATGGAAACTGAGCGTGCCGAAAAAATCAGTTTCTTTTTAGACAAGCCGGTTAATGTCGGAAATAAAGTAAAAGTTACCATTCGTCCGGAAAAAATTCATATCAGTAAAAATAAACCGGAAGAAAATAATTCTGGCAATAAAATAAATGTTTTAGCCGGTGAAGTAGATAAACTCATTTATACTGGTTTTCAAACAAAATATTTTGTAGACACCGGTAATTCTTTTTTATTTAAAGTTTTCAAGCAACACATAAAATACTTTATGGATGAACCTGTAATCGATTGGTATGACAAAGTGTTTATTTCATGGAATTCAAGTGACAGCTACCTTGTGGAGGTAGAATCATGAATCGAAAAGAATTAGGAAAAGTTTATTCTGCACCTGTCACCATTTGGTTGACGTTATTTTTTGTGTGTCCGACGTTAATAATTTTTATATATAGTTTTTTAAAGAAAAAATTATACGGCGGAGTAATCTGGAAGTTTAGTTTAGATGCGTATAAATCATTATTCAATCCTGATTTTATAGAAATTGTTTGGTTTACAGTTTATATATCCATAATTTCTTCCTTATTAATCATTTTAATTGCGATACCTACGGCTTATTTTATTGCTCGTAATAAACGTAAAAACTTGTGTTTATTTTTAATAATCGTACCGTTTTGGATTAATTTTTTAATTCGTATTTTTGCATGGATTGGTATTTTGGGAAATAACGGTCTAATTAACGAACTTTTAATGGCATTCGGAATTATAAAATCGCCGCTAGAATTACTTTATAATCAATATGCCATTGTAATTGTTACGATTTATACCTACTTACCGTACGCAATACTTCCTCTTTATTCAAATATCGAAAAGTTTGACTTTTCCTTGTTAGATGCAGCACGAGATTTAGGTGCTTCTAAAACAACCGCAATGCTTAAAGTCTTTTTACCTAATATTCACAGCGGAATTATAAGTGCATTATTATTTACTTTCATTCCATCCTTGGGGTCTTATGCCATTCCGCAACTTGTCGGAGGAAAAAAATCGATGATGATTGGAAATTGTATTGCACGAGAATTAAAAGTGACAATGAATTGGCCGTTAGCATCATCAATGTCTGTAGTTTTAACTCTTGTAACATTAGTTGCAATTTTAATATTTATGAAGAAAAACAAGAAAACTGAAGAAAACCCAAAATATCGTTCACCGGTATCTATTTTTCGAAAGAACAAAGGAGCAGTGTAGTGAATAAGAAAAAAATCGGATATGAAAATCGTAAAGTATCGCTTATTGTTTTTATTAATGTACTGTTGTTCTTTTATATTCCGCTTCTTATACTTATAATTTTTTCATTTAACAGCGGAAAAAATATGCACTGGACGGGATTTTCCCTAAAATGGTATCAGCAATTATTTATGAATTCAGCTAATCTTTGGTGGGCTGTTCTAAATAGTTTTATAGTAGCTTTGTTATCTTCCGTTTGTGCAACATTTTTAGGTACTCTCGGTGGAATAGGAATATATTGGTATAATTTTAAATGGAAAAAATATTTAAAAATTATTTCATACATACCTTTGATAATGCCCGAAATTATTATCGGAGTTTCATTATTAATAATGTTTGCCGGTATAAAATGGAAAATGAGCTTGTTTACTATTTTTATAGCTCATACAACTTTTAATATTCCTTATGTAATAATGATTGTAATGGCTCGTTTAGATGAATTTGACTTTTCTATTATTGAGGCTGCATACGATTTAGGAGCAAAAGAACTTCAAACATTGTTAAAAGTTGTCGTACCTTTGGTATTTCCGGCAATTGTATCAAGTTTATTGATGTCGGTAACTTTATCATTGGATGATTTTATTGTTACATTTTTTGTTTCCGGGCCGGGGTCATCAACTTTACCGTTATATATTTATTCTATGATTAATCGAGGTGCTTTCCCTATAATAAATGCACTGTCGACTGTTATTATAAGTTTTACTGTTTTGATAGCCTTTTCAAGCCGTAAAATTCATAAGTACATGCATTAATTTTTATTATTTTAATAAAAATTCCCTATTTTTTAATAAATCAGCAATGAAAAAAAATCATTGCTGATGACATTTAAAAGAAAAAAATGTATTGTTAGTGATAAAATTATGTTAAAAGATATTTTTATTTTTTAACTTAGCAGAGATAAGGAGTTCCGCATGGAAGACAGAAGCATGATAAAACCAATACTTGATGCATTGGAATATTTTTCTTCGAGTGAAGAAGAACTTGAGTTTTTTTATAATGTTGTTGATAAATTTTGTGCGGCATGGTTCGGAAAGCCTATTTTTGCTTCTCATTTTTCAAAAATTGATTATGCGTTACTTCATGAATTATTAGGTGAATATATTCGTTTTGAAAGTAATAATAAAAGAATTGCTTTGTGGATTCTTGCGATTAATCGTGTTTGTTGTAATTATACAGCTTCATTAGATTCAGCTAAATATGAAATCTCAGAATTAGAAGAATCTATTGATGATTCTTTTGATACAACATTAATCGATCCGATTGTTTCTTCTTTGAAAGCATTCGAGCAGCAACATTTAAATGCGGGAATTAATGATAAAGGGGAGAATGACGGAGTAGGAGATTTTCTTCAGTGGGTCGGTATTTATGTAACTTATGTATATCCGTCTTTAGAAAATAAACAAAACTTCTATGATAAAAATATCATAAAAGCAATGAATTACTTGCTTGCTGAGTTTATTAAACAAAAATCTAACGACAAAAGATTAGCGTTATTAATATTGGCTTTGATGGAATCTTGCAGACAGTATGCCATTCAAATTTCCGGAGGTTTACCGCAATTTGACGAAAGAAAAGTTTTTCCTGATGGTTACGTTATGGGAGGAACCGAAGAAAGTATGGTTCAGGAGCTTCTTAACAAACTAAAAGAAGAAAATGAGAAACAACGATTAAAACCTATTTTGTCAAAGGAATTACATGCTGATCAATTTTTGAAAGACGCATTTGATAAATTTATAATTGATTTGAATGATGATGTGAATGAATCTGTTTCGGTTTTTAATCAATTTGCCAATACAATGTCTAATAAACTTGTGAACTTCAGTGAAGAGCAGGTTTGTCTATTTTTCCAGACTTTAATTCGTTACAGAAAAAAATGTCATGTTGTTATAAAAGAAAGTGTTTTTCATACACTGAAGCGTTCTGTCAGTTTGTTGTCAGAACAATCTAAAAGCTGGTTTTCCGAAGAGTTGGAAAAATTGCGTAATGACAATGAGATTTATGTTGATTACATTGTTCACAAATTAAAAAATGAAAAAAGTTCTAAGATTAATACTGCAAAATTATTTGTTATGTTGTATTTAATTTATAAGCTTGAATTATTGAATTAGGAGTTTATATATAATGAAAAAATGGCATTATTTTATTGTCATTACGGCAGTTTTTTTTCTGATAAGCTGCTCTGATAATAAGCAAAAAAAAGTAGATAGCAATGATTTGAATATTTCAAAAATAGATTTAACTAACCAGAATTTGGAAGCATTATCGTTAAAAAATTATGATGTGAAATCTATTGTTTCATTAGATGTTTCATGTAATCAACTAAAAGATTTACCGGAGTCATTAAAGAAATTCAGAAATTTACAAGAGATAAATTTATCTGATAATCTATTTGAAGAACTTCCTGAGATTTTATATGAAATGCCATGGCTAAAAAAGATTATCATCAATAACTGTAAAATAAAATTTATTCGAAGTAAAATAAAAAAGATTACAGATTTGGAGACTTTTTTTGTATCAGGAAACGAAATCTCTGATATTTCAAGTGAAATAAGTTTATTAACTAATCTTAAATATATTGATTTTTCAAAAAATAAACTCAAATCAATTGATTATGTTTTTTTACCGGAAGCTTTATATGTTAATTTTTCATCTAACAGTTTAGCTCGTATACCTTACGGAATATTAACTAAATCTATTGTTAGTATAAATTTATCTGATAACGGAATCGGGAAAATCCCTGACATAATTACGGCGTGTACTTCTTTGTCTTCACTTGACTTATCTAAAAATAAGCTTTGGTATTTTCCGGAAAAAATGGATGAAATGGTTTCCTTAAGAATTTTGAACATTTCAAATAATAATCTGACATGGTTTCCGCGTCAAATTGCACAAGTTGTCTCATTAGAAGAGTTAAGAGTTGACGAAAATAAGATTGAAGGGATAGGTGAGTATGCTCGTGCTTTAACCAATTTAAGATATTTTTCGATTAATAATAACAAATTAAAGTATTTTCCTTTGGCATTTTTAGATGCTAAAATGCAATTGGCTTTTATTTATATGACAGGAAATATGCTTTCAAGATTACCTGACGATATTGCTAATATGTCGTATTTATGTACTTTGGATGTCAGAAAAAATCCGATAACAACTTTCTCTGATAAATTAAAAAATATGGAAATAAAACCAGTATTTCAAACCATATTAGGAAAAGGTAATGAAAACGTTTTAGTTTTTTAGCGTAAATTATAGGATAAAAAGTTTATAAAAATAGGAGAAATCCATGAAAAAAATTTCAATATTGTGTTTTTTATTTTGTTTTACGTTCATTTTAAATGCAATTGAACCAAAAGATTATCAAACAATGACAGATCATGACCGTATTTCATTGGCTGTTTCATATTATGAAGTTTTTATAAAATGGAAAGACAGTAAAATAGAAAAAAAAATTGCTGAAGCAAAAAATTATTTAAAAGAAGCTTATAAAATAGAACCGGATGTTGAAAAATATTATCGAGGTGAACTTGAGATTCCTGAAAAAACGATTTCATTCAATTGGGATGAGATTTTTGCGGAAGAAGAAACAGATGATGTAACAGATGATGTAACAGATGATGTAACAGATGATGTAACAGATGATGTAACAGATGATGTAACAGATGAT
>JBGUUT010000029.1:0-10835 GCA_045133795.1 Spirochaetota bacterium | reverse complement strand
AAAAAAACTTTTCTATTTATCTTTAATGCAATCTTTTTCTAAAATATTGCACGGTTCGGGATGGCTTTACACTTTTTTTATTTTCCCCGAATTGAAACCTCAATAGATTCGTTTTCAGCATGACAAGAACGAAAAGATTTCGAAAGAAAACATCAAGAGAATGCGTTTTTCTCACTGTGAGTTTACATTCGCTTTCGGTATTTCCTACGGAAATACTCCATTCGTACACGTTGTGTACTCATCTATCACTCATGTAAACGATTCTTCTTTTCGATTTTCTTGTCAGAAAATCTGCAAAGAAAATCAACAAAGACTGAATCTTTGTAGTTACGATTTGTTTTTTGCATTAATTAGAACCTCTTAAAAAATAAATTAGAAAAAAACTTTTCTATTTATCTTTAATGCAATCTTTTTCTAAAATATTGCACGGTTCGGGATGGCCTTACATTTTTTTATTATTCCATGCTTGAAACCTCGATAGATTCGTTTTCAGCATGACAAGAACGAAAAGAAAGAAACTTTGTACTCTCCGCATATCATTCCGAAATCTTAATTGAACACGGACAGCTTCCTTTACAGGATACGGACAGTAACCTTAACAGGGCACTGACTGTGACCAAAAATGACCAAATCTACCTCATGTGAAAGTATTGTTTACGTTTATCAAAGAGGCATTTTATAAAGTTTTTTTTAAAAAGGAAGATTTTGAAACCGCATAATTTTTCTTTTATTACGCAGTTTTAGATAAATTATCTGTTAATTTACACAATAATTTCTTTAAATCCACAATAATTTTTCTCTCTATTGCTTTCTTGTTTTTATCATGATATTTAATAAGAAAACATTAACTACAGAGGTTTAATTATCATGACAATTGACAAAGAAATTAACGGAACAACAACAACTTTAAGTATCGGAGGCAGATTGGATACGTCTACGGCACCGGAATTAGAAGCTGTAATTAATAATGATTTAAATGATGCATCTGATTTAATTATAAATTTGGAAAATTTAGAATATGTTTCATCAGCCGGACTTCGTGTAATCCTTAAAGCTCAAAAAATAATGAATGATAAAGGTAACATGAAAGTTATCAATGTTAATGATATGGTTATGGAAGTCTTTGATATTACAGGATTTGCAGACATTTTAACTATTGAATAACTTTCTAAAAAAGAGATATTTGGGAGGAACAATTGATTACAGCAATTCGTTTGATTATTTCCATTTTGTTACCGGTTATAGCTTCAACAATAATTTATTTGTTAGATAGAAAAACAATATTCCATAAAGTTCATGACAGAAATAAACAAATTATTATAGGTATTATTTTTGGTCTTATCGCTATCTCTGCAACCGAACAAGGGATACCTCTTGACGGAGCAGTTTTAAATGTAAGAAATGCGGCACCTTTAACTGCCGGGTTAATTTTTGGATGGCAAGCCGGATTAATTGCCGGTTTTATCGGCGGTATAGAAAGATTTCTCACTCCGACCGGAGATTTTACTCGTATAGCTTGTACCTTAGGAACTATTATTGCAGGTTTTATAGGAGCCGGGATTCGTCGTTTTATATTGGATAATAAAAAAACCTCATGGTTTTACGGATTTCTTATCGGTATAGTTACAGAAGTTATTCATATGCTGATGGTTTTTTTAAACAACGGCGGAGATATTCAAAGAGCATTCCGTATCGTTGAGATTTGTGCAATCCCGATGATTCTTTCAAACGGGATATCTGTAATGTTAGCAATCTTAACGATAATTCTTCTTACAGATAAAAATAATAAATACTTTTTGAATCAAGATAAAAAAAATATCTCGCAAGCATTTCAGTTTTGGTTGTTTGTCTGTGTTGTTTTAGCTTTTTCAGCAACAATATTTTTTACCAACTCCTTCCAAAAAAGTATGGCACAAGCAATAGCCGAATTTACTTTAAAAGGAAATCTTAAAGACATTAAAAAAGATATAAAAGAAGTGGCAAATCGTAGACTCATTGATTTGTCATGGGAAATTGCAAGAAAAATTCCTGAAAATCCGACTTCAACTGATTTTAAAAAATTGTGTTCCGAATATAACTTAGCTGAAGTTAATCTTATAAATAAAGACGGAATCATTACCCAAAGTTCACAAGTTAAATTTATCGGTTTTGATATGGCAAGTAACAATCAAACAAAAGAATTCTTAGTTTTACTCAACGACAAGAAAGAATTTGTTCAAGATAAACGCAATAAAAGAAACGAAACTAGTTTGGGCTTGAAATACGTAGGGATTTCATTAGATAACGGCTTTTTAGAAATTGGGTTCAGCGAAAAACAATATCAAATTCTAGTCGATGAAGATATTGTTTATGTAGCTAAATATCGACATATCGGTCAAAACGGGTCTGTAATTATTTGTAACAGTAAAGGTGTGATTGTCAGCAACAGTAAAGGCAACATCGGACAAAATATTTCAATATTTAGAAAATCTTCTGATACAGAAATAAAAGTAAGTCCGGAAGTTTGTTTTTCAGACATAATAAACGAAGAAGAATGTTTATGTATGTATACTGTTTTTGAAGGTTACTACATCCTTACAATAATGCCGAAAAATGAAGCTTTCTTCATTAAAAAGGCTTCGGTTTACATGTTAGCTTTTATGGAAATAATTGTTTTTACGATTCTGTTTATCGCAATCTTTATTTTGATAAAAAAACTCGTTGTTCAAAACATTCGTAGAATTAACAAAAGTTTATCGAAAATTGCAAATGGTGATTTAAATATAACAGTTGACGTTCGTGACAATGAAGAATTTGCATCTTTGTCCAATGATATTAACTCTACGGTAGAAACGTTAAAGCAATATATTGAAGAAGCTAAAGCTCGTTTTTCCAAAGACTTGGAAATTGCAAAACAGATTCAACACTCTTCTTTACCTTCCGTTTTTCCGCCGTACCCAAATCGCAAAGATTTTTCTATTTTTGCAAATATGTATGCGGCAAAAGAAGTCGGAGGCGATTTTTACGATTTTTATTTAGTCGATGAAAACCATCTTGCCTTTGTAATTGCCGATGTTTCCGGAAAAGGAATACCCGGTGCAATGTTTATGATGACATCTAAAACTCTTATAAAAAGTCATATAGAAAGCGGACTTGCCGTAAACGATGTTTTTACAAATGTTAATACTCAACTTTGCGAAAACAACGAAGCCGGAATGTTTGTTACCGCATGGATGGGGATTTTAGATTTAAAAACCGGTATAGTAAAATTTGCAAATGCAGGTCACAATCCGCCGCTGATAAAACACGCAGACGGTACTTTTGAATATCTTAAAAGTAAAGCAAACTTTGTTTTGGCAGGAATGGACGGAATCCGCTACAAAGAACAAGAAATTCAGCTTGAAAAAGGTGATAAAATTTACTTATACACTGACGGCGTAACAGAAGCTCACAATAATAAAAATGAACTTTACGGAGAAGAACGTTTATTAAAATGTTTAAACTCTGTCAAAGATAAATCTGTAGATGATATTTGTCAAAAAATAAAAGAAGATGTTGAGCTTTTTGTCGGTACAGCAGAACAATTTGATGATATTACAATGCTTTGTGTCAGCTTCAATGAAGAAACTAAGGATATTGCAATAACAGTAAATCCTACAATGGAAACTGTTTCACAAATTGCCGCTTTTGTTGAAGAAGAAATGGAAAAGTTAGAAATTTCACCAAAAATCAGCATGAAACTTATGATTGCTGTTGATGAGATTTACTCAAACATTATTCGCTACAGCGGAGCAAGCGAAGCTACAATCAAAATTGAAAAGACTGAGAAAGAGCTTTATTTCTGGTTCATCGACAACGGTAAACCGTACAATCCGCTGGACGCAGAAGAACCGGATATAACAAAATCTTCCGAAGACAGAAAAATCGGCGGACTCGGAATATTTATGGTTCGTAAAATGTTGAATAATGTTGAATATAAATATATCGACGGAAAAAATATTCTTAAATTGACAAAGGTTATTGAATAATGAGTTATAACGCAGAATTTCCGATTAGCTCTGAAAAAATGGGAGACTGTTTGGAATTTATTGAGGATTCTTTAAAAAATTATCGTTTGAAAAAACGTGATTTAATGGAATCTCTTCTTATTTCAGAAGAGATTTTAATTCAAATGGAAGAACAAGCTCCCAAAGATGCTTTAGTTCAAATTGTTGTAAATAAAAAAATGGGAATCCCTCGTATAAGCTTTACGGCTCCCGGAAATGTGATGTCTTTAGATGAGCAAACTTCCGGGATTTCCCTCGATCAATTGGGAGATAATACGGAAGGTACTATTCGTAATACAATGTTACAAAGTTTTTCGGAATCGATAAGATATCGCCATTCAAAATCTAAAAACTATGTAACAATTATAACAGGTATTCCGGAAAGAGAGTTGGCAAGTCAAACTATTACGGCTATTTGTTTATCCGTAATCATTGGTTTTTTCGGTAGATTTGTATTACCTCAAAACGTAAATCAATTCATAATCGATAATTTTTTCGGTCCGGTAGAAACAGTGTTTTTATCGGGACTGATGCTTATTGCCTCGCCTGCAATTTTCCTTTCTATTACTTGTTCTATCCTTCGTTTTGACGGATTCGGAGAATTAAATCGCAGCGGTAAACAAGTAATTTTCACATACCTATTTACTTCTTTGATTGCAACTCTTACCGGCGTTTTGATATTTAACATTTTCAAACCCGGAACAGCCGGAATGTTGGTATCTCAAATGGGAACCGGAAGTGTCGGCGTTTTTTCTATTTTAAATATTTTAACTGATTCCATTCCGCCAAATATCATTGAACCATTTACCTCCGGAAATACTTTGCAATTATTGGTTGCTGCGTTACTTTTAGGTCTATCTCTAAACCTAAGTAATAAAAAAGTACATAATCTAAAGGTTTCATTGGAAGAACTTGACGTTGTTTGTGGGAAAGCCTCTTCAATTGTGATGAAAACAATTCCGTTTGTTGTATTTTGTTCTACAACAAGTGTTATTTTACGTTCAAGTTTAGCTGTTTACGTCGCTATTGCCCAATTAATTCTGACTTTGATAATCGGTTTAATAATTATGATTGCGATTTACTGCATATTCTTGATAATACGAATAAGAATAAATCCAATTACGTTTTTAAGAAAATACATACCGGTTATGAAAGATACCTTTCTAAAAGGTTCCGGTGTAGCAGCAATTCCGTTGACTATGAGATTTTGTAAACGTCAATTGGGAATACCGCAAAATATTACATCATTTGTAATTCCTCTAGGTGCCACTATAAACATGGACGGTAACTGTGTTTGTCTTACAATTATCAGTTTATTTTTCGGAAGAATCTGCGGAATACAAATGGGCATGAATGATTTGGTAATTCTGATTTTTATGATTTTAATTTTATCCTTAGGTGCTCCGATTGCACCGGGAACAATCATTTTGTGTATGGTAACTTTACTGTCTCAAATAGGCATTTCTTTGGAAGGGATTTCTCTCATAATCGGACTTAACTTTATCTTGGAAATGATTTTAGGAATGATTAACACTCTCGGTGATGTAGTCGTCTCTTTAATAATAGCCAAACAAGAAAATGTTCTGAATTACGAAGTTTGTAATAAAATCCCACCTAAAAAGCAAAAAAAGGCCAGTATTTAAAAATAAATATTTACGGTCAGTGAATTATTTCAAACAGATAAAATAATTCATTGACCGTAAAATCTTTATTTCTATTCTCTTTCCAAATCAAAATTACCTATATGTAATCTCCTGCAAACCTTCACATTTTAATATTTTTATCAAACATAAAAGTCCCGCTTATTGTCAAAAAAAGTCTCATAGTGTATAATCCCTTCCAAAAAATTGAATGAGGGAATTTATGCATAAAATCTTAGAGAAACGTCAACTTTCTGCAGATGTTTTTTATATGAAAATAGAAGCTGTAAATATTGCACGTAACAGAAAACCGGGACAATTTGTTATTGTCCAAATCGATATTGATTACGGTGAACGTATTCCTTTAACAATAGCCGATGCTAATGCAGATGAAGGCTGGATTGCGATTGTATTCCAAGCCATCGGAGCTACAACACTTCGCTTATCTACATTAAATGCCGGAGATAATATAGCTGCCTTATTAGGTCCTTTGGGACAACCAACTCACATAGAAAAAAAAGGTACCGTAGTTTGTGTCGGAGGAGGTATCGGAGTTGCTCCGCTTCATCCGATAGTTCAAGGTCATAAAGCTGCCGGCAATAAAGTTATTGTAATTATCGGAGCACGTAATAAAGACCTCATCATTTTTGAAAATGAAATGAGAGAATTGGCCGATGAACTTATCATCATGACAGATGACGGTTCTTACGGCAGAAAAGGACTTGTTACAGAACCTCTTAAAGAAAAATGTGAAGCCGGCAATATTGCCGAAGTTGTAGCAATCGGTCCGCCTATAATGATGAAATTCTGTGCTTTAACGACTAAACCTTACAACGTATTTACTACAGTATCGCTTAATACAATTATGATTGACGGAACCGGAATGTGCGGAGGATGTCGTGTAAATGTAGGCGGAGAAGTAAAATTCGTTTGTGTTGACGGTCCGGAATTTGACGGTCATAAAGTAGATTTCGACAATATGATGATGCGTATGAAAGCATTTAAAAAACGTGAAGATGAAGACCGTCACAAATGTCATCTGGAAATGGAAATTGCGGCAAAAAAAGGAGAATAAGATGACACACAAAACAAAAGAACAATACGCAGCCGAAGCAAAAGAGCTTTTGGCTTCTTTAAAAGATAAAACTCTTACACCAAAAGACAGAATGGCAATCGAACAACAAGAAATGCCTACCGGAGAACCGAAAGAAAGAGCTCGTAAAATGGACGAAGTTGCTCTGGGATATACAGCAGAACAAGCTCAAATCGAAGCTATGCGTTGTCTGCAATGTAAAAATGCTCCGTGTATGAAAGGCTGTCCGGTAAGTGTACCTATTCCCGAATTCTTAGGAAAAGTTGCCGACGGGGATTTTAAAGGTGCGGTAGATTTGGTAAAAACAACTAATTTATTGCCGGCAATTTGCGGTCGTGTTTGTCCGCAGGAAAAACAATGTCAAGGACAATGTACTGTCGGAAAAGGTTTAAAAGACGCAGAAAAATCTGTTGCTATCGGTCGAATCGAACGCTTTGTAGCAGACTGGGAACGTGAAAACGGAAAAATCGATGTTCCGGCAGTCGCAGCCGCTACAGGCAAAAAAGTTGCGATTATCGGTTCCGGTCCAGCCGGATTGACTGTTGCCGCAGATGTTCGCCGTGCCGGTCACGAAGTAACTGTTTTTGAAGCATTCCACAAAACCGGCGGTGTAATGGTTTACGGTATTCCTGAATTCCGTTTACCGAAATCTATCGTAGCTCAAGAAGTTGATACATTGAAAAAAATGGGCGTTAAGTTTGAAACTAATTTCTTAGTGGGAAGAACTCAAACTTTACCACAGTTATTAGAAGAAGCCGGATATGATGCCGCATTCGTCGGAACCGGTGCGGGATTGCCGAAATTCATGAACATCGAAGGTGAAAATCTAATCGGAGTTTTCAGTGCAAACGAGTATTTAACACGTGCCAATTTAATGAAAGCCTACGACACTGAACATGCCTCCACACCATTATTTGATGCAAAAAATATCGTTGTTGTCGGCGGCGGTAATGTTGCCATGGATGCAGCTCGTATGGGATACAGACTGGGAGCTGAAAAAGTTTCCGTTATTTACAGAAGAACTCGTAATGAAATGCCGGCTCGACGTGAAGAAGTCGCTCACGCAGAAGAAGAAGGCGTAGAATTTAGATTTTTGGAAAATCCGGTAAAAATTATCGGAGATGAAAACGGACATGTAAAAGCTGTTGAAGTTCTTTCTTACGAACTCGGAGAACCGGATGCTTCCGGCAGACGTTCACCGGTAGCAATTACCGGAAGTGAACATGAAGTACCTTGTGACGCAGTAATCGTTGCATTGGGAAACGGCTCAAATCCATTAATGGTTCAAACTACTCCGGGATTAAATGCAGATTCAAAAGGTCACATAAAAGTTGATGAAACAGCTGCAACTTCTTATCCTGCAGTTTGGGCAGGCGGAGATATTGTACTCGGTGCGGCAACCGTAATTTTAGCAATGGGTGAAGGTCGTAAAGCCGCCGCATCTATTAACGAATATCTTGCTAAAAAATAAATTATTATAAAATGACAATTTAACGGGGAGCAGATTCTTAATATAAAAGAATTTGTTCCCCTTTTTTATTATCAAAACTCAAAAAAGCTATTAATACAAAAAAACGCCAAGGTTAGAAAAAATCTAATTTGTTTTAATAGATTTTTTTCTAACCATTGCATAATGACCAACGGTTGTTCCCGGAACCATTCCTTGTTCTGCAAGTTCAAAACCAAAGTGTTCATACATACCGACATTAGATTCCTTGCCTGTCTCTAAATAACAAACAAACTGATTGGAATCACAAAGTTCTAACATCGGACGCATTAATTTAGAAGCAATCCCCTGATTTTGCGATTTCTTAGCAACTGAAAGATTAAATAAATACCAATCCTCATGATTAGTATATTTTTTCTTTAGACTCATGGCATAATTTTCATATTTTAAAAGCTTAGCTATAATTCCTAAACCGGACTTCAATATCAACTCTATTCCGCCGTTAAAAAGAAAAGGCAATGTTTTATTTCCGGAAAAAGGCGGCGGTAACCAAATTGCAAAACCATTTAATTCCGGACTATCCGCATAAATAACACCGTTATTTAACATTGTTTTAAGCGAAATCTTCATTATAATTTTAGAAATAAACGAATTATAAGTTCCACCGCAAAACCAATTATGCAACGGATAATTTTCATAAGCATCCATAGCAACATCTGCAAGTTTATCTATTTCACTTTCAGAAATAACATGCAAACCAGACTTTGCTAAAGCCTCTCTGATTATTTTAACATCCGTTTTTTTGTTTAATTCACTCATCTTTTTCTTCCTTTATTCAGTTTTGTATTCGCTTAAAAAAAATATCAGCTGCATTCAATCCGGTTACCAAATATTGCTCTTCGATACTATGATGACCGTCAATTAAGATACTGTTTTTATTTTTATCACCAAACAATTCATCAAACCTGTCTTGATAATGAAACAATTCATCATCCTTTGCAAAAATACCAAAAACTCTTAATTTCTGCTCATCTTTTATATTCAGATATTTTTCCATTTCTTTAAAATCTTCTATAACCTTTTTATCAAGAGAAAATGCAGCTCCGGTTTCTCTGTCTCTAAGCTTTAAAATCTCTATGGACGGATACATACAAGGATTAATTACAAGCTTATCGATTAATTCTTCATGCTGTAAAACATAAAAAGCACCTAAAGAAGCTCCGATTAAAATATTTATATCATGTTCCTTGCAATAATTTTTTATTAGCTGTTTAGTTTTATTTGTGTCGGTATGCAAATCCGGAAAAGGAATAGAGTGAATCTTCCAATCTTGAAAAAACTTTTCAAGAGCCGAGAAAGTTCCGCCTTTCGGATTTCCCATAAAACCATGAATATATAATGCGTTCCTTTTAGACATATTTATCCCCTATTTCGATTTTCATTAAGTATAAACAATCTAGCCCATATATAATACATCAATTTCTTCGTAACATACAGAAATCACAAAAATTAACAACTGAATAAAACTTCAACTGTCTTCCGAAATTAATTCCATCACAATCTTATACTTCCGTTTCGTAATTATTATCACCTTTCCCATTCTCAAAATATTCCCAAATAACTTTCTCATTAATCAGAATGATATTAAATTAGATTAGAGGGTAATATCATGAACAATATATTTCTAATTTGCACACTTAGTCTTTTCATATTTACTGCATGTGTTCCGGAAACTACAGCAGATAAATGGTCACATCCTAAACTTTCAAAAATTATAAGAAACGAACGTTCCAGAGCAAAGAGAATCAATCATGACCAAAAGATTTACGGAACATGGTATTTATCTACAAATAAAAATATTACATTTCAATTTTCATCTGAAAGTAAATGGCAATTTCATAAAAAAACCGCAAATACTATTAACAGTCATTCCATAAACGGAAATAATTTTACAATGAACAACGGCATTTTATCTCTTTATAGAAACGACGGAGAAATTATTGTCGGACAATACAAATTCAATGATGAAAATCATCTGACGACATCAATGTTTGATGATAATAATTTTAACGGAAATTGGATTCGAAAATAATATTGCTTTTTTCGATACCGCCACACTGTTCTAAGGAAGAAAGTTTGACTCAAATAATTAATTTTATCGAAAAACAAATAATCTTATAAAAGGCTCAAAAGACAATTTGCAAATAAAAAAGAGCGGATTTCTCCGCTCTTTTTGAGTTATAGCTTCTCTATTTCTTCAACTGACAAACCGGTAAAATGAGCTATCAAACTAACCGACATATTTTCAGATTTCATACTTCTCGCAGTTTCAACGGCTTTTTGATATGCTCCTTGCGTGATTCCCAAAGAAATACCCTCGTTACGACCGATAGTTATGCCACGTTCCTCGCCAATAGCAATACCGTGTTCTTCACCGGCAGAAAAGCCATCTTCAAAGGCTTCACTTTTAGCCTCTGCAATTCGTGTTGTGTATGTCATATATTTTCCTCTTACTTCAATATTCTCTTTTATTCCTGCAATTTTGTTATCTATCGTTTTTGCAAGGCTTCCGTCTGTTTTCCCCTTGCGAATATAATCATAAAACAACTTCAATTCCGGGTCAAGCAAAG
>JBGUUT010000028.1:0-10315 GCA_045133795.1 Spirochaetota bacterium | reverse complement strand
ATATTTTCTTCTCTTGATTCTTTATAATTTTTCAAAATTATTCATTTTCCTATAAAGTAATCCATTTTGACGGGATAACTATGTCCGCAAAAAGTTATAAATTTTGTCTTTCTAATCAGCATTCCTATCTTTTGGGCTTTTTTGTGTTTTCGTTTTTATTTTCTAGAGAGAGAAAGTACGGTTTTTTTATAAAAATGCTGTTTTTCTAATGAAAGTATATAAGATTTGGGAAAAAATGCCCAGACCTATATTCCATTCTCGCATATAGGTCTGGGCATCTAAATCATACATAACCAAAAAAAGACAGCCCCCAACCAGGAACTGTCTTTCATTTTTTATATTCTTAATATATCAAGATAAGCCTGTAAATCTTCCGGCAATTGTCCGGCTTCATCTTCATATTTTCGATATTTAGCCTCCAATGACCGTACTGTTCGATTTGAAATATTATTGTATCTATTATTCAAATCTTCAAACAACGGAAGATGACATAATCTGTCTCTGATATGTTTAGGGAATGGAATATAGCGATAAAAAATCTGACGTACAACTTTATTAACTTTCGCAACACCATCTTTTTCATACATCAACCATTTCTCATAAAAATAAGCAAATCTGTCTCTGTCCATTTTTATTTTATTAAATAACATCTTTATGTCTTCTTTTGCCTCAATAGACAACTCATTCATCTTTTGATAATACTGAGAAAAATCATAAAATGCACCAACAAAACCGCCTTCTACAGGATCCATCCAGTTCGCACCAGCAATCAATTTATTTAATTCCCAACGGAAATGTGCAAATGATTGAATCAAGGATTTTTCCTGCATTCCGTTAAATATTGTAGGAATAACCAATCTTGCTCTAGAATGACGCTGATTATTAACCATTTCCTGCCACAATTGAACACGAACCCCCGTATTAGGTACAATAATTAAATATGGTTTTACCTCTTTTGTAATCAATTCACTCTTACCCGGAATTTTCCATGTAAGCTCACGGAAGAATAATGTAGGATCGATTGTATTAATTTTCTTAATTTCTGTATTCAAATGCTTCGGAGTATTCAAAAGATTAGAAAGATTCCCCTTAATTGCATAAGATGTTAAAAATGGAATATACGCACGTGGACTGTCAGAAGTAATTCGCATTGCTTCTTTAAACATATTATCAATTTCATAAGTAACACGTTTCTCCGGAGAATCAACAAATTCATTACCTCGTCCGGCATTATGTCGCATTGTTTTAATATAATCTTCTCCGTTCAATGATAAGCCCGGCACTTCTTCCTGCTTATAAATACTTTCCAAATAATCCACTGCCGTCATAATAGGATAATCTATATTTCCCGGATTTTCAAAAAACTCTACGGCCTTACAAAGATTGTCTAAATGATTATCATCCAAAACGTCTTCTTTAATAAAACCAAAATATATAAATAATTTTACGGCTAACGGAACCTCAATCTTATGATCAAAATAACGAAATACAACTGCCGTAAATAATTCAAAAAAGTCACGCTGCAACTCTTTAAGGATTCGACGCGAATCTTTTTCTGTAGGATCTTTAAAATTAATCTTTTCAATCTTCGCAAAATCCTCTTCCATTCTTTCGGCAACTTCTTGACTTACACCTGCATAAGCAAGAATTTCTTTTGTTCCGTTTTTCAACAATGGACGGAATTCCGACGGCTTATCATTTTCCTTTATCAAAATATCAGATTCTTCCATATCCGGTTGTTTAGGAACTGACGCCATAAAATCTTTTAAAGAATCCTGCAATTTCTCATAAGAATAACCGCCGTTTTTCACATAAAGATTTTCGATATTTTTTATAACAGTAACAATTCCCTTTAAAATTGTAGGCTGTGCATTATGGAAAACTAAAAGTTCTCCTCCGAGATTTAACAATCTAAACAACTGTGAACTCGGATCATCATAAAGAAAATCCATTCGACGTTGAATTTGTTTTTGTAATTTTGCAACATCTTCAGCTATTTGTTGAGCAACAGCCGCAAGTCGTTTATAAATATAATGAAATACAGAAATCTGACAGTGAATAATCTGCTGAAAAGCTTGTGGATTCGCCCGAACTATAGTATTTGCAAACTCTAAAGTTTCCCAATCGTATTTTTCTTTTACATCTTCCTGTTCCAAATAAAGTTTATTCAACAATTGTGAATTATCTTTTAAAAGAAAAGAAGCTTCTATTGTTTCCGGGATTTCTCCGCCGGCACTCTCAAAAGCACTAAAAAGTTCATCTGAAGTATCATTTTCTAAAGCACTTGCCAAAATTTCAATATTATCAGTCAGCTTGTCTATTTCACCGATTAATTTATTTTGATAAATATAATTATTTATGCCGTGAATACAAAAATCTTTCATGCTAAGCAAGACATTCCCTGCAATTTGAGGAGCCTGTTTTAAAAAATTAAGTATATCATCCGGATTCACTTTAAAATGAGTAACTTCACATTCTGTCTTTGCAATATAACTATTATCGCATAAATCCGACAAAAGAAATTCCCCACCTAAAATTGACGGAACCGTAACTTCTTTTAAGCATTTACTCTTTTCTATTATTTCAAAGTCTAAAAAACCTTTGATATTTTCTATACATTGTTTAATTTCTACAGTACCTTTTTTTAAAAACAAAATATCCTGTAGAGCACTTCCCTGCAAGGCTATAATCTGTCCCGCATCATAATGAACGGTTTCCGATTGGTATTGCACTGCTGTCATTATTAAATCCTTATTTTCTTCTTTATATGCTTTGATAAGCAATCAAAATATTTTATCAGAAAAAACAAAAAAATGTTCACTTCTTATATTTTTTATAAAAAAATTATTAATTAAAGTTTATCTCATGATTTTTCTTAATAATTTCATAAAACCCTTACCGTACGGAGGATATCTAAATGATAAATCAATAGAAAATCCTTTATGAAGTACACTTTTTTTATGACTGAATGTCTCAAAACTATTCTTTCCGTGATAATTGCCCATTCCGCTGTCACCGATTCCACCAAACGGCATATACGGCGTAACTAAATGAAGTATTGTATCATTCATACAACCACCGCCGAAAGAAAGATTTTCTATTATCCTTCTCCGTCTTTTTTTATCCGAAGAGAAAAAATACAAAGCCAAAGGTCGAGATTTACCTCTTACAATCTTTACCACATCATCAAGAGTATCAAAAGTTATTACCGGTAATATAGGACCGAATATTTCATCCTGCATAACAGATGAATCCATTTCAACTTCATCAAGAAGTGTCGGAGCAATTTGCAAAGTCTCAGTATTTACCTTTCCTCCACAAATAATTTTTCCGTCATTAAAATACTCACATAATCTGGAAAAATGTCTTTTATTAATAATCTTTGGAAAGTCCGGATTCATTTCCGGTACATCTCCGTAAAAGTTAACGATCTCTCTTTTTATTGCAAATAATATTTTTTCTTTTATTGATTTTTGAACCAATAAATAATCCGGAGCGATACAAGTTTGTCCGGCATTAATAAACTTTCCCCATGCAATACGCTTTGCCGTAACAGAAATATCTGCTGTTTCATCTACAATACATGGACTTTTACCGCCTAATTCCAATGTTACCGGAGTAAGATTTTCAGCTGCAGCTTTCATAACAATTTTACCGACATTTGGACTTCCGGTAAAAAATATATAATCGAACTTTTCTTTTAACAAAGATTCACTTACCGTTTTATCGCCCTCTATTACATCAACATATTCAGCTTCAAAACAAGACTTTACAATCTTATATAACACATTCGATGAAGCCGCAGAATCCTCTGCCAGCTTGATAATTGCACAATTACCGGCTGCTATTGCTCCTACCAAAGGCATAAGAGATAATTGAATAGGATAATTCCAAGGAGATAAAATCAACACAACACCGTAAGGTTCATAATAAACTCTACTGCTTGACGGAAAACTCAATAATGCCGACGGAACTTTTTTTATTTTTGCCCATTTCGACAAATGTTTTAATGCAAAACTTATTTCTTCTAATATAAGCCCAACTTCCGTTGAAAAAGCTTCAGCCGAAGATTTATTTAAATCTACTTTTAATGCAGCAAAAATTTCTGTTTCATAATTTTTAATAGCCTTATATAAGGCTATTAATTTTTGTTTTCGCCATTCAATATTACGAGTTATTCCGCTGTCAAAAAACTTCCGCTGTTGTATTATTTTTTCTCTACAATCCACATCTGCCTCCTAAATCTTTTCTACTTCTTTCAGAAATCTAGACTTTTCATCTTCCGAAAAAACAAAATGATAAACCGGATATAGCGAATCGGAAAAATCTCGTTCTATCGGAGAGAAAGCAAGTTTATCTAAAATATATTGTAAATGCGAGGTTTTTGAAATATGAAACGAATATTCAAAATGTTCTCGAATAATAAAAGGTTGCATTCCGCTGTCTTTCAAAGCTTCTTTTACACATTTGCCGTAAATACGCACCAAACCACCGGTTCCCAACTTTATACCGCCGAAATATCGCGTTACAATTGCAAGCACATTTACGACATCTTCACCGGATAACGCCGAGAGCATTGGTTGACCGGCTGTTCCCGATGGCTCGCCGTCGTCACTGCGTCCTTCAGCTACACTTTGTTTTTCTGCCAAACGCCAAGCATAACAATTATGCGTCGCACCTTTTTCCAAAACTCGGATTTCTTTTAATAATTCATCAATCTGTGCCTGAGACGTAACTTTGTATAATCTTGTGATAAATTTTGATTTTTTTTCGGTTAGAATCGTAATAGAATCTGAAACTATTTCTTTCATTTAACTGTTTCCTGAAGAAACAGGCAATCCTGCATCCTTAAAAATTTCTTTTGTCGAGTTCAAAAGTTCTTTTGACGGCGGCTCTATATTTTCCAATTGATAAGTGTAATTTAATTTTCTCCACTTTTCTCGTCCGAGAGTTGAATATGGAAGAACCACAACCTTCTCGACACCATTTAATTCCGAAATTATCTGAGCTTCCTTTTTAATATCTTGTATATCATCCGTAATACCGGGAACTAATACATATCGAATCCACATTTTTTTCCCGGCCTCAGAAAGCAACTTCGCATTTGCCAAGGTAATATTTAAATCTCCGCCGGTAAGCTCATGATATTTCTTTATGTCACTGTGTTTAATGTCTAAAATAAAAAGATTTGTATCTTCAACCAATTGCATTGAATCGCTTAAAGATACAGAACCCGCAGTATCTATTGCCGTATGAATTCCCTCTTTACGAAATAAATGTACCAATTCCGAAAGAAATTCCTTTTGCATTAAAGGCTCTCCGCCGGAAATTGTAATACCGCCGCTGCAAATATTTCGATATTTATCAAAAATCTCAAAAATCTCTTCGGCTGTTCGTTCTTCTTTATAATCTTCAGACAACCAAGAATCGGGATTATGACAATACACACAACGCAAAGGACAGCCTTGAAGGAACAAAAGAAAACGTAATCCCGGTCCATCAATGGCTGTCAGTGTATGATAAGAATGAATCTTTCCCTTAACCATATTAATATTGTTCATGGAAAGTTCTGCTGATTACTTCACGCTGTTGTTCCGGAGTCAACTTTATAAAGTTTACGGCATAACCGGAAACTCTTACTGTAAGCTGCGGATATTTTTCCGGATGTTCCATAGCATCAATCAAAGTTTCTCTGTGGAATACATTTACATTTAAATGATGAGCACCTTGATTGAAATAAGCATCAAGCAATGAAGCAAGATTGTTTACTTTTTCTTCTTCAGAAGCTCCCAATGCATCAGGAACAATAGAGAAAGTATTTGAAATACCGTCCTGAGCATGACAATACGGAAGTTTTGCTACAGAGAACAAAGATGCTGCAGCTCCAAGTTCATCACGTCCGTGCATTGGGTTAGCTCCCGGTGCAAATGCTTCTCCGGCTCTTCTTCCGTCCGGTGTCGCTCCGGTCTTCTTTCCGTAAACTACATTGGATGTAATAGTAAGAATAGAAGTTGTCGGCATTGAATTTCTGTATGTAGATTGTTTACGCAATTTGTTCATAAAACGTTCTACTATATCGTATGCAATTAAATCTACACGGTCGTCATTGTTACCATATTTAGGGAAGTCCCCTTCGGTTTGATAATCAATTGCAATTCCGTCTTCATCACGAATAACTTTTACTTTTGCATATTTTATCGCAGACAATGAATCGGCAACTACAGATAAACCGGCAATTCCCGTAGCCATTGTTCTTACGATATCTTTATCATGCAAAGCCATCTGCAATGATTCATACGCATATTTATCATGATTATAATGAATAACATTTAATGTACGAATATATAAACCGGCAAGCCATTCCAGCATATAGTCATATTTTTCCATAACTGTCTCAAAATCAAGATACTCATCTCTGATTGGCTCAACTTTCGGACCTACTTGAATTTTCAAACGTTCGTCAATACCGCCGTTAATTGTATAAAGCAACGCTTTTGCAAGATTAGCTCTTGCACCGAAGAACTGCATTTGTTTTCCTACACGCATTGCAGATACACAACAAGCTATTGCGTAATCATCTCCGTAATACTGACGCATTAAGTCATCACTTTCATACTGAATAGCTGATGTGTCAATTGAAGTCTTAGTACAGAAAGTTTTAAATTTACGAGGAAGACGTTCTGACCATAAAACTGTCAAATTCGGTTCCGGAGCCGGTCCTAAGTTTTTCAAAGTATGAAGGAAACGGAAACTGTTTTTTGTTACAAGAGAACGACCGTCAAAGGACATACCTCCGATAGACTCTGTTACCCATGTCGGATCACCGGAAAATAACGCATTATATTCCGGAGTTCTCAGGAATCGAACAATTCTTAATTTTATTACAAATTGATCTACTAATTCCTGAACTTCTTCTTCCGTTAATACGCCGTTTCTTAAGTCCCTTTCAGTGTAAATATCTAAGAAAGTAGACACACGACCTAATGACATTGCAGCACCGTCTTGTTCTTTTACGGCAGCAAGATAAGCAAAATAAACCCATTGGAATGCTTCTCTCGCATTTGCGGCAGGTTGACTTATATCAAAACCGTAAGATGATGCCATAATTTTCAATTCTTCCAAAGAACGAATCTGCATTTCAATTTCTTCACGTTGACGAATAATTTCATCAGTCATTGCTGCAACATTCAATAAACGCTTTTGTTCTTTTTTATCTCTGATTAACCAGTCCACACCATACAGAGCAACACGTCGATAGTCTCCTATTATACGTCCACGTCCATAAGCATCCGGCAAACCTGTCAAAAGAGCTGCACTTCGGGCAGCACGCATTTCTTCTGTATAACAATCAAAAACTCCGTCATTATGAGTTTTTCTATGTTGAGTAAAAATCATTTCTGTTATTGGGTCTATATAATATCCAAAGGCTTCAAGGGCTGTTTTTACCATTCTCAACCCACCACGAGGATAAATACCACGCTTCAGAGGTTTATCTGTTTGTAACCCAACAATTACTTCGTTATCTTTATCGATATATCCGGCACTATGAGATGTAATAGAAGAAGGAAGCGTAGTTTCTACATCCAGTATCCCTTTTTTTCTTTCTTCTTTCATTAAATCTAAGAGTTTATTCCAAATAGCTGTCGTCTTTTGTGTCGGTCCACACAAGAAACTTTCATCACCTTCATATTCCATAAAGTTTTTCTGTATAAAGTTTCTAACATCTACACGAACATTCCAACCGTCTTTACGAAAACCATGCCATTGTTCGAAATCTATCATAATCACCTCCGCTACATGACTGACAAAATAAAACTATCTAAGCCAATGCTTTTTTTATACCACTTTGTCAATGTAGTTGTAAATCACGAAACACATTAAAATTTTTTAATATTTTAATTTCCTATTTTTAAATAAAAAAAATGTACTTTTAGGAACAAAAACATCTTCTTTTTATTACCTAAAGTACATTTTTCCGTTTTATCTCTTTTTCAAAAAATTTCCTAAATTTTTTACTGCATCCGGCTGTTTTATTACGGATTCTCTATTTGCATTTTGTATATCCGTAAAAATCTCTTTCCGAAATACTTTTACATTTTCAGGAGCATTAATTCCTATTTTTACATAATCTCCTTTAATGCTCACAATTGTGACTTCGATATTATCACCAATCACAATTGCTTCATTTTCCTTTCTTGCCAAAATCAGCATGCCCCCTCCTTCTCTGAATGAAGGGGCTGGCGAACTGAATATTTTTCATTTGTACTGATTACTTGCTTAGCCTTATGATTTTCCTTATTGATAACCAAAGGTCCTAAAAGATTCGCTGTTGTTTTTGCGGGATCATTATTAAGATTTACAATACTAAACAATAAATAATCACCGTCATCTTTGAGTCCAATCGATTCTAAGTCGCCTTCAACTACAGATAATTTATAATCTTCCATCACTAAAGTTGGATCTACAAGAAGAAATGCTATTTCAGGTATTTCCACTGCTTGTAACCAATAAAAAGGGCTGTCTTCGCTACTGTTTAAAAGAACGTACTCTTGTACATCTTCCAACCCAAACAAACCTTCTTCAATAAATATTTTTTGTTTCTCTGAAACTTCAATTTCTCCAAGAACTCTTGTTAGAATTTTCATCTACCATTTACCTCATAATATTTTTAATATCATGCATTTTTTTATTTACTTTGATACACCCCAACGATTTTTCAACTGTTTTCCCAGACGCAATAAACGATTTATTAAAATCGGCGACTGAAAATCTACGTTAAAATCTCCTGCGGCATTTCCCTTTATAAAAGGACAAAGAACCAATACACTTTCCGGCAAAACATCACTCTCACAACCAACGGTCAATAATTCTTCCGTATCCACTTGCAAGCGAAAATCCTTCGTCACAACAAACGGATCTATTACAAAGAAAGAGACTTCCGGATAATCTTTCGCCTGCAAACAATAAAGAAGTTCATCTTCTACCGGCAATAAAACATACTCACAAACAGTCTTTACTTTTGATAAACCTTCAGCAAAAGAAATCACCTGTTCTTCCGATATTTCTATTTTCCCAAAAACTTCCGTTTGAATTTCCATAATTTATCGTAAGAAATCCATCAATGAAGTTTTAGTAATTTTTGCCAAGCTAGACAATGCTGCTTTGTGTGCAAAATCCAACGCAGACAAATCTGTTAATGCTTTTGCCATATCAACATCTTCAAGTTTTGACATTGTTTCCGTATACACAGCTTTATCATCTCCGAGACGTTCTGATAAATAATCAAGACGATTTTGTAACGCTCCGGTCTTTGCTTGATGAAAAGTAATATTATTAACTGCTTCATCTAAAGCTCCGAGATAACGTCCTCCGATATCCTCTGAATTATTTTGAATCATTGCATCACGAAGCCCGATTAATACATCAAAAATACTTCCGCCGAAAACATCCGCATCTTTATTATAATTATTCGGACCAAACGGGAATCCTTCTTCTATAACACCAAGATTCTGAAGAACTTTTCCGCCTTCTATATCTGCCATTTCAATTCTGTGCGGATGTGCTGATTTTATTATCAAACCTCCGTCTGTTATATCAACGGAAGCATTTACGGCAGCATCGCTTTTATTTATTTTATCCATAACGGCATAAATATTATCGCCGCTTTGAAAATCAATACGCACACCGTCAATCAAAATTGCAGCATCTTCTTCCAAACGAAAATCTGCGGTATTAACTTTTGAGCGAACTTCAAACTGCTCTGCCCAAAATAATTCACTTCCGGCCGGAACAGCTGATGCATACTCGTTAAAATCAATCTCACGCAAATGTTTACCGCTGTCACCGAGATAATGAACTTCGGTAATCATTGCAGAATCAGCACCTTTTACCGCACCTTCTATAACTTCAAAAGGTTTTGTATACTTTTGGTGACCACTGAATAAATAATTTCCTTTATATTTAGAATTAGCTTCCAATATCAAATTTCTCAAAAGTTGATCTACTTCTTGAGACATTGCAAGTCGGTTTTCTTCATTGTAAATACCGTTTGAACCTTGTACTGCCAATTCTCTAGCACGTTGTAACATATCAATAGTTGACGACATTTTTGATTCCGCCAACATTCTTTCACCAGTCAAATCGTTTATATTACGTTCCAATTGCTCAATTTTAAACATCTTACTGTGAAAAGTCATAGCTTGTGTTACATCCACCGGACTTTCACTCGGTAACCGGTGTTTTTTTCCGGTACTAATTTGATTGTTAACTTTGTCCATCATATATTCACGAGTAGTTAAGTGATACATGCTGTTTT
>JBGUUT010000027.1:0-4849 GCA_045133795.1 Spirochaetota bacterium | reverse complement strand
AAATGGATTAAATTGTCTGCCGGTTTCAAGATTCCGCAAGGAACATCAAGTGTTGATGAAATTGCAGATATTTTGCCGGTTGTACGAAAAGATGAAAACGGAAATAAAGTTACCGATGTTTATATTGGATTGAGCTTTTTTCCGGGAATATACAAATTAGATTGGAATGCAAAACGTGTTGATTTGCTTTGGTCTGCGGAAGAAAAAAATCATACCGTAGAAAGTATGGTTTCACTGGGTGACAGAATTCTTTATATTCGTCGCGGCGGTTTTTCTTCATTTGCAACGGCTACCGGTACAGATTTGGGAACTCCGAATTTTGTACATCGTTGGCAAGATTATAACGGAGAGAGTCCGAAACATCCGAATTGTGCTTATTTTACAGAAAATGTTGACGGTAAAATTTATCCGATTACTTTGTCAGAATTGTGGATGTTGACTCCCGATGACATTCGAGCAAAATATCAAAGCGTGGCAGTAAATCGAAAGTGTATTTATATTCCGGCAGGGCAAAGTCACGGAAATCGTTTAGAACGTCATTTACAAACGGTAGAAAATAACGGTCTTAACGGGATTGTCATTGATATGAAAGATGATTTGGGAATGATTCGTTTTGATGCAAAATCAGCTACGATTACGGAAAAGAATTCCGTGAGTCGTTATGCGATAGAGTTAGACCCGTTTGTTAAAAAAATGAAAGAACGCGGAATTTATCTTATTGCTCGTGTTGTAGTGTTTAAAGATAAAAAACTTCATTATTACAAAGACGGGAAATATGCCATAAAAGATTCTAAGACTGGTGAATGTTGGCAGGGGCTTAAACGTTATAAAAAAACTTATGACGAGGCGGGAAATGTCAACGGTCGTGTGGCTGAGTATTATGATGAATATTGGGTAGATCCATATTGTGAAGAAGTATGGGCGTACAATGTAGCCGTTGCTCAAGAATTGGTAGAGCGTGGTTTTGATGAAATTCAATTTGATTATATTCGTTTCCCGACTGACGGCAGGAATTTAGCTAATACGTCATATACATGGCGTGAAAAAGGAATGAACAGAGAATCGGCGTTGATTTCATTTTTGTCACATGCAAGAGAAAATATAAACGCACCGATTGGTATCGATATTTACGGTTCTAACGGTTGGTATCGTTCCGGAGTGCGTACCGGGCAGGACGCAGAGTTACTTGCAAAATATGTAGATGTAATTTGCCCGATGTTTTATCCGAGCCATTTTGAACAAGATTTTCTTGCTCATGAACCGGCAGAGGACAGAACTTACAGAATTTATTATATGGGCGGATACAGAAACAGTATGGTAGTTCATAATCGTGCCGTGATTAGACCTTGGGTACAAACATTTTCTTTGCCGGTGGCGTATGACCGCAAATATTACGGAAAAGAGTATGTGCGTCGTGAAATCCTCGGAGTGCGTGACAGTTTGAATGTAGGATATATGTATTGGAACAACAGCGGACGATATGATGAGGTATTTCCGGATTTCGGTAATAAAAACGAAGTATATACTCAAAACGGGAATGTAGATTTATCAAATACAGATTAAATTATTGTGATTATTGTATCAGCTTTATTTTCATAATTACGGCAAGGTTGTTTGGCTTTGCCGTTTTTTTATTAGAAAAAGTGAAAATAAAGCAGAATTGTGAAAAAAACTACCCAAGAAATCGCAGATGTTGGCGTTTTTATATATCGGGCGGAGATTTTAATAATACATTTTAAATTTACTTGCTAATTAATTTCAAAACGAAATCTTTTGTAAAAAACTTTCAAGAACAGGGCATTTCCTTTCAAAATGAATTCATGAAACCTTGTTAAAATTGGTAACAGCTTGCTGAAAATTGCCGATGTATTTTTTTACATTCCTTGTAAAGTATGTCTCCATACAGAGATAGGCGACTTACTCGTAATATTTACACTTTTATGTATTGAGTTTTTCACAGAGACATGGTATATAGCGTACCGCTTTACCGAAAGTATCCAGAAAAACACTATATATAGTGTTCTTTTATGTCGAAAGAGGTTATTATAAAGAGGAGAAAAAAAGGTGAAATGTCCTGTTTGTGGTTGTTTAGAAGATAAAGTCATCGAATCTCGACAGAGTGCCGGTGGTGATTCTATTCGTCGACGCAGAATGTGTATGGGGTGTAATTATCGTTTTACTTCATACGAGCATATTGAAGAAAAAAAGTTAATGATTGTTAAAAAAGATAAAAGACGCGAAGAATTTTCCGAAGAGAAATTATCGAAAGGGGTTTATCGTGCTTTTGAAAAACGTTCTGTTCCGCCGTCTGTCATAACAAAGCTTATTAATGACATCGAGGAGCAATGTGTAGTACTGGCCGGAGAATCGCATGAGATTGACAGCAGTCGCATCGGTGAGCTGGTAATGGATAAACTGCAAGAAATTGATATGGTTGCTTATATTCGTTTTGCATCGGTTTACAGACAATTTGACGATGTGAAAGAGTTTATAAGAGAAATCAAGAGAATAAAGAAATAAATGATGGGAGAAAACAATTAGCAATGAGTACTTGGCGAGAAGATTTTTTAGGTATTAAACCTAAAGAGGATGAATATATCATTAAGCACATTATAAAAAGAGACGGTCAGTTAGAAATTTATAATCGTGAAAAATTAATCCGTGCAATCAACGGAGCCGCTAAAGCAGTAGGAAAAGAAGATGAAAATCTTGTAGAGCGATTGGTAACTTTGACTGAAGAAAAAATCCGTGCAATGATGAATGAGCGTCATCCGAATTCAGCGCCGGCATTGGAAGAGATTCAAGATTGTGTAGAAGCTGTTTTAATAGAAGAACGTCAAGTTGAATTGGCAAAGGCTTATATTTTGTATCGTGCAAAACATCAAAATATTCGTGATACAAAAGAATTAATGCTTAATATTAATGAAACTATGGACGGATATTTACGTCAGTCAGATTGGCGTGTAAATGAGAATGCAAACGTAAATTATTCGCTCGGAGGGTTGATTCTTCACAATTCAGGTTCGATTACGGCTAATTATTGGTTGAAGAATATTTATCCGCAGGAAGTAGCCGACGCTCATATTAATGCAGATTTTCATATTCATGACTTATCTATGTTTTCAGGATATTGTGCCGGATGGTCACTTCGTCAGTTGATAGAAGAAGGACTTGGCGGTGTAGAAGGTAAGATTTCTTCTAAACCGGCTCGCCATTTATATACGTTAGTATTTCAAATGGTAAACTTTTTGGGAATTATGCAAAACGAATGGGCGGGAGCTCAAGCATTTTCGAGCTTTGATACATATTTAGCTCCGTTTGTTCATGCTGATAAATTAAATTACATTGAAGTAAAACAGGCAATTCAAAGTTTTATATTCGGAGTTAATATTCCGTCACGTTGGGGAAGTCAGGCTCCGTTTACTAATATTACGCTTGACTGGACTGTACCGGAAGATTTGCGAAATAAACCGGCGATTGTCGGCGGAGAAGCATATCAAAATTATACTTACGGTGATTTCCAGAAAGAAATGGATATGGTAAACAAGGCATTTTTGGAAATTATGCTTGAAGGTGATGCAAACGGACGTGGTTTTCAGTATCCTATTCCGACTTATAATATTACAAAAGATTTTAATTGGGATTCTGAAAATGCGAAATTGCTTTTTGAAATTACGGCAAAATACGGAACGCCTTATTTCCAAAATTTTATTAACAGTGACTTAAATCCTAGTGATGTACGTTCTATGTGTTGTCGTTTGCAGTTGGATAAACGTGAATTGCGTAAAAAAGGCGGCGGTTTGTTCGGTGCTGATGAATTTACCGGCTCTATCGGTGTTGTTACAATTAATTTGCCTAGAATCGGTTATTTGACATCTACAAAGACAGAATTTTTTGCAAGACTCAGTCATTTTATGCTGTTGGCTAAAGAATCTCTTGAGATTAAGAGAAAAGTTATAAACAGATTAATGGAAAATGGATTGTTTCCTTATACACGACGTTATTTACAACATTTAAACAACCATTTTTCTACTATCGGAATCAACGGTATGAATGAATGTTTGTTGAACTTTATGGGTAAAGATATAACTACGACGGAAGGAAAGGAATTTGCACTCGAAATTCTTGATTTTATGCGTAAACAATTAGCGGATTATCAGGAAGAAACCGGAAGCTTGTTTAATCTTGAAGCAACTCCGGCAGAAAGTACAAGTTATCGTCTTGCTCGTCATGATAAGGCTCATTATCCTGAAATAATTGCTTCGGGAGAAGATGATCCGTTCTATACAAACTCTACTCAATTACCGGTAGATTGGACGAAAGATATTTTTGAGGCATTAGACCATCAGGATGATTTGCAAAAGCGTTATACCGGAGGGACTGTATTCCATGGTTTCTTAGGAGAAGCTATTTCAGATTGGCAAATGTGCAGAAAGTTAGTAAAGACGATAGCGTACAATTATCATTTACCGTACTTTACTATTTCACCGACATTTTCAATTTGTTCAAAACACGGTTATTTACCGGGTGAACATTTTAATTGTCCGCATTGTAAATCGGAAAAAGAACACGAGCTTAAAATGAAAATAAATGAATTAAAAGCTCAAAAAGAGAAATTGTTGAATCAAAAAATTGTTTGATTTAACTGAATATAAAAAAATTGGCGAAATGCCGGAAAATAAAATAAAAGGAGAAAAAGGATGAGTACAGAAGCAAAAATCAGAGAAATCGATGCTGAGATTGCACAGTTAGAAAATGAACTTTCAAATGTAAAAGGATCTGCAACTGAAGTTTATTCTCGTATTGTGGGATATTATCGAGCTGTAGGAAACTGGAACAAAGGAAAACG
>JBGUUT010000026.1:0-21453 GCA_045133795.1 Spirochaetota bacterium | reverse complement strand
ATCACGCAAGCCAAACTTGAAACTGCGAGAAATCTAATAGACTTAGGTTTACCGCAAGACCAAATCGCATTAGTTACCGGTTTGTCGGTTGAGGAAATAGAGAAACTATAACAATTAGCAATGAGGAGGCACAAACTTTCGTTTGAAAGTTTGTGCCTCCTTTTTTAATTAAGAAAGAAAAAAACTAATTTATTTCAACCTTTGCAAGTTCTTTTAAAAGATTTTCAACTGCTTTTTGTACCGCAACGGACTCACTTGTTCCTCCACCCTTTACCGGAGGAAGCGTAAATGAAAATATCTCACTTCCATCTTTTGAATTGACTCCCTCTCCGGATAAAGATAGCTTGATAAAATGTTGTCCGGAATAATCAGACGTCAAAGTCTCTGATTCTACATAAAATTCTGCGATATAATCAGCTTCGTTTTCTGCAACGGCGACATTAAGTTCCTTTTCCAACAACTGTTTAATACCGGACATAATCTGTTTCTTAATAGAAATCTTCTGTTTTAAATCTTCTGAAAGTTCTAAGCGAACAGTAAAAGTAGGACGATAATATTCTACCGATACAGAAAACTTTGGTAATGCGAAAGAAGAAAGCTGAGACATTAAAAAATTATTTTCCTCTCCGCTATTCAAAAATGAAATTAAATCCGGACTTACCGTAAAACTTCTGGTACCGTAAGAACCGAAATTACTTATTGAATAGGTAATATTTCCACTGTTATCCGTCAAACTCTGTCCTTTTACCTTCAGGCGATTATCTTTATTAACGATTTTCATCGGAAAAGATTTTATAGGAGTGCCGGCATTACCGTAAACTACTTTTACTGTTGCCTTTTTCGGGCTCTCATCAAGAAGCGAACTTCTACCGGGCAACGATACGGCTTCTATTTTTATATTGCTTACGTAGCTTTGAATTTCCGCAAAAAGTGCAGTCTGCAATGCAATATTCTTTCCGCCGAATTGTACCGTTAAATCTTCATTTATATACAAAAGAATTTCCTTGTATGCTGTAAGTAAATATTTCAATCGCAAAGCCGAATCATTTGTCACCTGTGATTCCTTATAAAAATTGACAGCCTTATTTACGGCAGACTGCTTTTTTTCATTTTGCTTAGCACGATATTGAGCAATACTAAGTCGATAATATACCGAATAAACATTCTCCGGCGACTTGTACGCTCCCATAAATTCCAAATCATCCAGTTCATTCATCAACGACAATTCGATTACCTGCGAAAATTCGTCTCTCGTTTTTCCGTTAATATCCTCCATAAGGCTCGAATTTTCAGCTTTAATCTTCACATTAATCTGAGAAGCAATCATAGAAATAGCCTGAGATTGTGCTGTCTGCAAAGTAGAACCTTCACCGATACCCGTATAATAACCGTCTACAGCCGGGAATTTCGTAAGCCAATAAGGTTGACTTTCCGACACCTCGACTTCCGCCGGGCGTTCATGAGATTGAATATCAGTCACGACCCCCTTTTCTTTTACCGGAGAAACCGGCGATGTATTGATTTTCGCTGCAGCCTTATTAAGATTTTGACCGCCGAAACTTTGCAAATCAGCCAAATCGATGGAAACGAGCACATAAAAGTTTCCCCTATCCTGAAAAACGTCTTCAATTCTAGAATGTTTCAACACGGCAGACGAAACATGCTTCGACATCGCCTTGACCATATCGCCGTCATATTCGCCGTCGACCGAGCCGGTAAGTTCTCGTTCCATTTCTTCCATGCAGTTCAAAATACGCACGGCAACCACACGAGACAGCTCAGCCCTTGCCAAATTCGCTGCGGCGTTACGCTTCCCGGCGATACCGGACGCATAAATTTTATATTGCGAAACCGGCGGTTTCTTAAGCCAGTCGGGGTAATTCGCCGCCCGGGCGTGAATTATTGCCGCAAAAATCATTGAAAATACAAAAATACGCTTCTTCATAGCGGAAGCCTCCTAATTTCTTATTAAGAAGTTGACATTTTTTTTTTTTTTTTTACAACATTCTCACATTTTAAGCAAGGAGAAACTTCGAGATGAAGAAAAAGTTATTTGTATTAATTACGATGTTGGTTGGCGTGTTTTTCAACGTTACAGCCGCAGAATTTGCGACAGAAAAACGTGTTGCTATCTTGCCTTTTTCCGTAAAAGGTAATTTTGACGCTTTATATGCAGAAGTTGCACAAGACAACTTCACGACAGAATTAATCAAAAGCGGTGCCTACAGAGTCGTAGAACGTTCACAGCTTGATAAAGCGATGAAAGAATTGAAATTCCAAAGCGGAAACGACTTCGACGAATCAAGTGCGATGGAAGTCGGTAAACTCGCCGGTGCGGAAATCGTAGCAATCGGAATCGTTACAGCATTGAAAAATCAAATTATAGTAAACATTCGCGGTATCAGCGTAAAAACCGGTATTGCGGAATTCGCCGAAAGAGAATTCATCAAAACACAAGATGAACTGTTGACAGTAGTAGAAAAAATAGCAAGAAAACTTTCTGATGCAGGTGCTTCTACTGCACCAAGTTACGGTACAAACAATTTCAGTACACCAAACTACGCAAGCCCGGCACCGGCTATGGACTTTTCAATCAGCGAAGAATACGGAAATATTCCACTTTCACATTCTGACAAAAAATTCTTAGTTAAGTTTTTCCAAGAAAAATGGGGAATAGATCCGCGAGATACTTATAATGTTCATTATATGTACAAAAAATATCTCGGTGCCGGAATCGCATTAGCTACTGTCGGTGGGACTGTTAGTTTAATTGGTCTTATGATGATGCCAATACTCGCAGGAGCGGGAGATTTTGGCACTTTTTTATTTATAGGTTTTCCTATAGCAATGGTTAGTTGTTTAGCTGTAGGTTTTCCTTTGTTAGCAATGTCATCATGGCCGTTCATGATTGCTGATGCAACTAAGAGAATCTATACGAAGTTTACAGGTCAGCGTTCTTTTACTCCGCGTATTTCTTCTACCGGCGGATTCAACGGTGAGGACAGAAAACTAGAAATCGCATTCGGTTGTCAGTTCTAATGAAATGCGGAAAGCTGTCTGTAGTTCGACTTTGCTCACTAACCGACAGCTTTCTTTCCATTACGTAGGAGATTTTTTGGAATGAAAAAAAAGTTAATTGTATTAATTATGATGTCGGTGTGTGCAATTTTCAATGTTACCGCCGACGATTTTGCCTCACAGGAAAAACGTGTGGCAGTCTTACCGTTTATAATAAAAGGAAAATTTGATCCTTTATATGCAGAAGTAGCATTGGATAATTTCATAACCCGATTAATACAGGGTAAAGCGTACAGAGTCGTAGAACGTTCACAGCTTGATAAAGCGATGAAAGAATTAAAATTTCAAAGCAGTGACGACTTTGACGAATCAAGCATGATGGAAGTCGGTAAACTTGCCGGTGCGGAAATAGTAGTAATCGGGATAATTACTGCTTTACAAAATCAAGCTGTAGTAAACATTCGCGGTATCAGTGTAAAAACCGGTATTGCTGAATTTGCCGAAAAAGACTTTATCAGAACACAAGAAGATTTGTTGGTATCTGTTGAAAAAATTGCAGATAAATTCACCTATTCAATAGTTGCAGAAATTCAACGAGAAAGAGAAGCAGTTAGACAACATGAAATAGAACTCGCCAGACAGCGAGAGGCTGAACAAGCTAAACAACGTGCAATGGAACTTGCCAAGCGACGTGAAGCCGAATTGGAAAAACAGCGTAAAATGGAGCTAATCAGACAACAACATGAACAAGCAAAGAAGCGTGAAGCTGAACTTGCCAAACAACGTGAGGCTGAATTAGAAAAACAGCGTAAAATGGAGCTAATCAGACAACAGCATGAACAGGCAAAGATGCGTGAAGCTGAACTTGCCAAACAACGTGAGGCTGAATTGGAAAAACAGCGTAAAATGGAGCTGATTAAGCAACAACATGAGCAAGCAAAAAAGCGTGAAGCCGAACTTGCAAAGCAACGTGAACTGGAAATGGCTAAACAACGGGAAGCAGAGCTTGCCAAACAGCGTGAGTTAGAACTCGAAAAACAACGTAAAATGGAGTTGATTAAACAACGCCATGAACAAGCTAAACAGCAACCGACAGGACAGGCAAATCAACATGAACAAGAATTAGCCAAACAGTCAGAGAAATCTACGCCAAAACATTGGAAAGAAAAATTCGTCAATGACCTTGAAAAAGACTTGGCTGATTTTGAACGCAGAACGGAACAGGCTAAGCAAAACAAAAAGAAATCAGCAAACATAGATTTTTCCGTTTCTAAGGAATATGAAAATGCTCCGCTGTCTCCAGCACAAAAAAAATTCCTTGCAAAATACTTTCAGCAAAAATGGAAAATAGACCCGACAGACACAAAAAAAGTTCACGAGGTCTACAAAAAGAACATCGGTGCCGGAGCTGCACTGGCGACAGTCGGTACCATGATTACCGTAGCAGGACTTGCAATGACAATCGCCGGCTTTTGTTATTTCGATTACTGTAGTACTGCATTAACTGTATATTATGACAAGATTGATAGAATCAAGGATGGTAGATTTTATAATGAAGA
Source organism: Spirochaetota bacterium (assembly GCA_045133795.1). Lineage (GTDB taxonomy): Bacteria > Spirochaetota > GWE2-31-10 > GWE2-31-10 > GWE2-31-10 > RGIG8597. Next base: position 16,876 of record JBGUUT010000026.1, on the reverse strand, counting down.
TGAACTCAGATTCTATGAAGAGAAAATGGGTTCAATCAGTGCCGGTATACCTCTTATAATCGGTATTGTCGGAATTCCCGTACTTCTCGGTGTCGGTCTTCCAATATTGATTTCATCGTCATATCCGTTCGGCGTTGCAAAACACGCAAAAGATATTTACACGAAAATCACGGGGAACAAATCATTTACTCCACGTGTTTCCACTACCGGCGGATTCTACGGAAAAGACAGAAAACTAGAAATCGCATTCGGTTGCCAGTTCTAATGTTTAGGAGAACAAAAGATATGAAAAGATTAGCAATTTTTTTAATAACAATATTCACAATGTTTAGTTGCGAAGACTTCTACAAAGATAACGGCTGTATCGAGATGTACGAGGGGAATACGGAAGCTTCATGCACTGTTTATTTTTATAATAACTCGACTAACTGGGATAATGTTTATGTATATTCTTGGGGAAGCAACAGTAGCGGCAAGGATCAGCCAATGTTTTATGATGGGGACGGATGGTACTTTGCAACAGTAAGGTTCCCGGCAACAGAAAAGTGGCCGTGGGTAATTTTTCATAGTAAACCAACTTCTGAAGGTTGGGGCGAACAGACAAGAGATGACTACCTTCATATAGATTCCCCTTATTTTACCCCATGGTATATATCCTATGACAATGACAACGGTAAAATTGAGTGTGTATATAATTCATATAAATATACATCTACATTACCTACATATAATGTTTATTTTTATAAAGGAGAACTTGATTGGGGTTCCCCTCAGATTGAATATGGAAATTATGGACGTGGAAGAAAAACAATGACTAATCTCTATGACGGTTGGTATTATGCAGAAACAATTTATCCGAATGTTCGTTTTAGAAGTAATGACGGCATTATAACCAGCTGGGTTAATTGTGATTATTATACCTATTTTGTACCGAATGCTAATACCCTCGCTGTTTCAGAGTATTCAAGTAAACCTGATTTATAATTATAGAAACACATTGTCTGCATAGACAATTTGTACTTTAGACAAAAGGAAGCTGTCTGTAGTTCGACTTCGCTCACTAACCGACAGCTTCCTTGTCCCCCTAATTTAAGGAATAAATTTTTTCAAAATAAAAGGAGTTAAAATATGAAAAGATTTTTTATGATTTTAGTTGCAGCGGTTTCTGCATTGGCTTTGTGCAGTTGCGGAAGTTCGGCACAGACAAAAGGCTCAAAGAAAAGAATGGATTTGCCGGTTTGGTTCACCATGCCACCGCAAGAAGAAAATGCTCTTTATGCTGCTCACAGTGCTACAAAAGCAAGTATGGCGTTGGCATTAGATGTTGCAAAAAACAGAGCACGTAATGAATTGTCAAACAATGTCAGTCGAACCGTAACTAATCATATCAAAGACCACTTAGGAGAAGCCGCTGCTGCAAATGAAGGTATTGCAACAGAATTAAGTGCAAGTATTTCAAAATCTTTGACTGCAAATACACTTTCCGGTTCTACGATTGTACAACAAGAAATTTATGAGCTTGATAAAGACGGCGACGGAAATGCGGATGCTTATGAAGTTTATGTATTGGCAAAACTCGGCGACATAAAAAACAAAATCAGCCAAGTAATGAAAGAAAACAAAGCTGCTTTTGCTGAATTACAGGCTGAAAAAGATTTTGCAGAATTGGAAGCTGAACTTGCAAAAATTAACTGGAATGCTCCGGAATTCAAAGCACAACCTCAATATGACGAATAATTTCGTTTACAGGTAAAAATGAAGTGTACTTCTTTCGGAGTACACTTTTTTTATTTTAGAAATGCCAGAAATGCCAAAAAAGCTGCCCAGACCTCGATTCTGTTTTGGGATACAGGTCCGGGCAGTTAATCATTTTTGTATAAAAAAAAGAGACAAGGCTGTCTTACCCGTCTCTTAGTTCCCACGATTCTACCACTTCCCAAACATTTTATGAGAAGCAAAATCGGGAATATATTTGTCATCCGGCTCCGGAAGTTCTTGCAAATACAAGTTTTCAAATCCTAAGTCTATCGCCAAATCGACAACTTGCCTATATTCGCTGTCTGTCAGACATCGCTTTAAGCTTTCTTGCCAATCTTCATTACCGTAATCTTTCGGCAAATCAAGAAACGACGGCGTATACTGTGCCATAAGGCTTAGATAAATATCCGAACCGAAACGGAAGAAAAGCTCATTTACCACATCAATACTGTTTTCCACCATTCCCGGCAATACAAGATGACGCACCAACACTCCGCGTTTTGCAAGTCCATTCTCATCAAGTTGCAAATTCCCCACTTGCTTATACAAAAACTCAAGGGCATTCCACACGACCTGCGGATAAGTTTCATTTCTTCCGCGTAAACAAAACTTCGCAACTTGCGGCAACGAAAACTTACAATCTATAAGGAAAACATCCACAACTTCTATCGCCGTCTGCAAATGTTCGATTGTCTCCCAGCCGCTGCAATTATACACAATCGGCAAAGTATAGCCGTTTGCTCGGAACTTCTTCACGGCATAAACAATATGCGGCAGATAATGGTCAGGTGTTACAAAATTAATATTTGCTGCACCTAAATCCGCAAGTTTTTGCATTATTTCCGTCAATTCGTCTTCTGTGTAATATTTTGCACCCAATACTTTTTTCTGGCTTATTTCCATATTCTGGCAAAAGATACAACGCAACCCGCAACCGTTAAAAAAAATAGTACCGCTGCCCTTTTCTCCGGAAATACACGGTTCTTCACCGCCATGCAATACAGCCGTTTCAATAGACAAAAGTGCCGACTCTCCGCATGCTCCGGCGACCTTTGTTCTGTCAACTCCGCAAGCTCTGGGACACAATCGGCATTCTTTATATAAATCAAAAATCTTATTCATTATAATTGCTTCAAAAGATTAGCCATTTCAACCGCACCTACTGCACAGTCAAAACCTTTATTTCCGGCTTTTGTTCCGGCTCGTTCTATAGCTTCTTCTATTGTATTTGTAGTAAGAACTCCGAAAAGTACAGGAATGTTATTTTTCATTCCGGCTGTAGCTACACCTTTTGATACTTCAGCACAAACATAATCAAAATGCGGTGTTGCCCCGCGAATTACAGCACCTAAACAAATAACGCAGTCATATTTTCCGCCGGCAGCTGCTCTGTCCGCAACCAAAGGAATTTCAAATGCTCCCGGCACCCATACCAAAGTTATATCATCATCGGCAACACCGTGACGTTTAAGACCATCCAAAGCACCGCCTATAAGTTTATTTGTAATCAATTCATTAAAACGACTTGCTACAATACAAACTTTTAAACCTGTACCGATATAATTTCCCTCTACAATTTTCATATTTAACTCCTCTATCTATTTTTTATCCTATAACTTCTCAAGGATATGTCCCATTTTTATCTTCTTTGTCTGTAAATAAAATAAATCTGACGATTTCGCCTCAACCTCAATAGGAACTCGTTGCGCAACTTCAATGCCGTATTTTTTCAATCCGTCAATTTTTTGAGGATTATTAGTCAATAGATTTACCCTTTTCACACTAAAAGATTTTAAAATCTGTGCCGCAACCGAATAATTACGAGCGTCTTCCGGATAGCCCAACGCAACATTTGCTTCTACCGTATCCATACCTTTTTCCTGCAATTCATACGCTTTCAACTTATTAATAAGTCCTATTCCGCGTCCCTCCTGACGCAAATAAATAAGCATTCCGCAACCTTTTTCTGCTATAGCTTTTAAAGCAAAGTCCAGCTGTTCGCCGCAATCGCATTTTGCAGACCCAAAAGCATCTCCGGTAAGACATTCGGAATGTACACGCACCAATAAATCATTGCATTCACTCGGATTGCCCATTACCAATGCAATGTGATGTTCTCCGGTAATTTTATCCACAAATCCATGAATTCTAAAATCTCCGTAACGTGTCGGCAATTTTGCATCCGCTTCATGAGTAAGATTTATTTCGTGTTGACGTCTGTATTCCTGTAAATGCTCAATCGAAATCATCAACAATTTATGTTGCTGTGCAAACGCCACCAAATCTTCATATCTTGCCATTGTTCCGTCATCTTTCATTATTTCACAGCAAAGTCCGGCCTCTTTCAATCCTGCCAAACGCATTAAATCTACCGTCGCTTCTGTATGACCGTCACGTTTTAAAACACCGCCGGCACGTGCTGTCAAAGGAAACATATGTCCCGGTCTTCGAAAATCTTCAGGTTTTGCATTATCATCAACAACTTTTTGAGCAGTAACGGCTCTTTCTAATGCAGAAATTCCGGTCGTTGTACTTACATGGTCGATAGAAACCGTAAATGCAGTGCAATGGTTATCTGTATTATCCACACACATTTGCGGCAAATCTAACTTCTTGGTAAGTTCTTCGCTCATCGGCATACAAATCAAACCTTTTGCATAAGTCGCCATAAAATTAACATTTTCAAGAGTTGCAAATTCGGCAGCACAAATTGTATCACCTTCATTTTCACGGTTTTCATCATCTACTACAACTATAATTTCTCCGCGTCTTAACGCAGCCAATGCATCTTCTATTTTTGCCAACATTCTTTACTCCTTATATTCCCTTTAACAATGTCTTTAAATTTAAAAACCGTTTTCTGCTAAAAACTCATATGATAACTTTTTTTTACATCCACTTTCCGGCTGTTTTTCATTATCAAACTTCAACAATCGTTCTACATATTTACCGATAATATCCGTTTCTAAATTTAACACATCGCCGACTTTATGATTTAACAGTGTTGTTTCCTGTCGTGTATGCGGAATCAATGACACTTTAAAATATGAATCTCCGACTTCTGCCGCTGTAAGACTTACTCCGTCAATCGTAATACTTCCTCGCGGCAAAATATATCGCAACAAATCAACCGAACAAGCTACCGTAAGCCAAACGGCATTTCCTTCCGGTGTCAGACTTTCTACCGTTCCCGTTCCGTCGATATGACCGCTTACGATATGACCTCCGAAACGTCCGTCTGCTGCCATAGCACGCTCCAGATTGACATTGCTTCCTACCGATAACTTTCCTAAATTGGTAAGGCGTAAAGTCTGCGGCATTATATCTGCGGTAAAACTTCCGGCTGAAGAACCTGCAACCGTAAGACATACTCCGTTCACCGCAATACTTGAACCGGACAAAGCTTTTTGTTCCAAAACTTTTGAAGCTTTAATTGTTATTTTACCAGCAGACAACGCTAGTACTGTTCCGATTTCTTCCACTATTCCAGTAAACATTACATCTCCTTATTACAAATAAGCCCGGTTATCAACAAATCATTTTCTATACGTTCTGTTTCTATTTCTTTCAGATTAATTGCATCTGCCATCATATCTACTCCAACACCGGCAACAGGAGTTTTCGCTTTTTCTCCGCCGATAATTTTAGGAGCAATAAACATTTCTACTCTATCCACAATTCCGGCATTTAATGCACTGAAATTCAATGTTCCGCCGCCTTCCAAAAGAATCGAATCGATTTTTCTGTCTCCCAGTTCTTTCATCAATGCACAAAGATTAACTCGTCCGGTATCATCTTCCGGTAATACCAACACTTCCACTCCGATATTACGCAAACGTTCGATTTTGTCGCCGGGAGCTTTTTCTGTTACCGCCAAAATCGTTTTTTTATCTTCCGTAACCTGAAAAACTTTACTGTCTTCCGGCGAAACAGCCTTACTGTCTACAATAATTCTCACCGGATTTTTACTTCCTTCCGGTAGTCTGCATGTTAATTCCGGATTATCTGTGATTACCGTAGTACATCCGACCATAATCGCCATATATTTTTTTCGTAGTTGATGAACTCTTTTTCTGGATGTTTCACTGCTTATCCATTTAGAATCTCCGGTATGCGTTGCTATTTTCCCGTCCAAAGTCATTGCCGCTTTCATACATACAAACGGCAATTTTGTTGTTATAAACTTTATAAAAGGCTCATTGATTTTTCGACATTCTTTTTCAAGGATTCCGCATATTACTTCTATTCCGGCTTCTTGGAGCATAAAAAGCCCGCGTCCGGCAACCAATGGATTAGGGTCTTTCATTCCTATAAATACACGAGATATACCACGCTTTACAACCTCGGCAGCACAAGGCGGAGTCTTTCCGTAATGACTGCAAGGCTCTAATGTCACATACAAATCTGCACCGGTAACATCGTTTCCGCGAGAATCTGCATCACGAAAAGCATTTATTTCCGCATGCGGCATTCCATATTTTTGATGATATCCCTCACCGATAATAATGTCATTTTTTACAATAACAGCACCGACTAAAGGATTTGGTGACGCAAAACCGGTTCCCAAAACTGCAAGTTCTATTGCTCGTTTCATATAGCGTTCAGGCATAAAAAAACCCCATCAGATATTTTCAAAATCATAATATCTTCAGGGGGAAAAATCAGTAACATAAAATCGCACATCATTTCTTCTTTCATCCAGACTTAAAAGGAAAAAACCTTTCTTACTGTCGGCTCCGTCTGTTTACGGAATCAGTACTTATTTAAGTACGCACGGGCTAATAGAATACAAGTCTATATTACCGCCGGTCGAGATTTTCACTCTGCCCTGAAGAACTTTTTTGTTAATAATTCTTTTTCATGTGTATGTCAAGTTATGTCTATTTTACTTAAACTTTATTCAAAAGCTTTTCTTCCGAAAGTAAAATAACTCCGTTTTCTTCTGCTACTTGTTTTGCTTTTTCCAATTGAGAAAACTTAAAAATCATTACGGCACGATTGTCTGTTTTTTCTACAAAAGCATACATATATTCAATATTCAAGCCACTGAATATTGTCAAAACTTTGTTTAAACCGCCGGGAACATCGTCAACTTCTACAGCTAAGACATTGGCAATATCACAAACTACTTCGTTAGCACGCAAAACCGCTACAGCTTCATCTACATTGCTGACAAGCATTCTTAATATTCCGAATTTTTCAGTTTCCGCAATACAAAGTGATTTTATATCAATTTGTTTTTCTGCAAGTAAACTTGTAATTTTTTCCAATCTTCCCTTTTCGTTATTTAAAAATACAGAAATTTGTTTCATGCTTATATCTCCATCAATTATATTGTTCTTTTATCTATTACACGTTTGGCTTTACCTTCACTTCTAGGAATAGATTTAGGTTCAACCAAAGTAATTTTTGCATGAATAGAAAGTGTTGCATAAAGATTTCTTTCGATTTCTTTCGCTACTTCTTCCAATTTTCCTACGCTGTCTGAAAATAATTTATCACTCATTTCTACCTGAACTTCTAAAGAATCAAGGTTGCCTTTTCTTTCTACAATTAACTGATAATGCGGTTCTACACCTTCAATTTTAAGCAAAACTTCTTCAATCTGTGACGGGAATACATTTACACCGCGAATAATAAGCATATCATCAGTTCTTCCCATCAATCTATGCATTCTGACAGTCGTACGTCCGCATTTACATTTTTCTTCTGACAAGAATGTAATATCTTTTGTTCTGTATCGTAAAACCGGAGTTCCTTCTTTTGTCAATGTCGTAAATACCAGCTCGCCTTTTTCTCCGAACGGTAAAACTTCACCTGTTTCCGGATTTATAATTTCCGGATAAAATAAATCATCTGCGACATGTAACATATCTTGATATTCACATTCCATCGCAACACCCGGTCCGGTAATTTCAGTAAGTCCGTAAATATCCAAAGCTTTAATGTTGAGCTTTTCTTCTATTTCTTTACGCATAGCTTCACTCCAAGGTTCAGCTCCGAATATCCCGTATTTAAGATTTAATTTATTTACAAGACCTTCTTCAATGGCTGCTTCTGCCAAATACATTGCATATGACGGTGTACATGCTAAATATTCAGGTTGAAAATCTTGTAATACTTGCAACTGTTTTTTTGTATTTCCGCCGGACATAGGAATCACGCTTGCACCGATTTTTTGTCCGCCGTGATGAATACCGAATCCGCCGGTAAAAAGTCCGTATCCGTACGAAACCTGAACCGTACTGCTTTTTGATACGCCTGTCATTGTAAGAGCACGTGCTACAGCCTCAGCCCAATCATTTATGTCATTTCTAGTATATTCCATTACTACCGGCTTACCTGTAGTTCCGGAAGACATATGAACTTCTACAATATCTTCTTGTTTTACAGCCAAAAGACCGTGCGGATAAACTTCACGCAAATCATCTTTTGTCATAAAAGGCAATTTTGAAATATCATCAATACTTTTAATATCTGCAGGAGTAACACCTTTTTCGTCCATTCGCTTTTTGTAAAACGGTACCGTTTCATATAACTTTTTTACTTGTGCAACGAGTCGTTCGCTTTGTAATTTCTTTTTATCCTCACTACTCATTGTTTCAATTTTTTCATTCCACATCATTTTATATTCCTCTCTACCATCTCAAAATTATAAAAAAGCAGCTGATTACCCTCACTTTTATCTGTGTGAAAATAATCGCTGCTTTTTTGTTTTAATTATTTACATTCTTTTCCTGTTAAAAAAGCTTCGTAATTTTTCTCAAAAGTTCCGGCCGGAACAAGTGATTCTATTGCATTTTTCCAACAATCTTCCGGTAATTCCACATAATTAGACAAAACTCCTAACAAGAATACATTAAGATATTTTGCATTTCCCAATTTCTTGGTATATTCTTCCGGATCTATAGAAATTACATTATTAAATTGAGATTTAATTTTTTCTGTAAGTCCCTGAGGATACTCGGCCGTATTTGCCGGTAAAATTCTGTTATTTAATACTATCAAACGACTGTCTTTATTAAGAAATTCAGTCCAACGCAATGTTTCCATTTCTTCCAATGATAAAAGAACATCAACTTTTCCTTTAGCAATAACCGGAGAATAAACTTTTTCTCCGAAACGCACATGACTGAATACTGCACCGCCACGTTGACTCATTCCGTGAATTTCACTTTTTTTAGCATCAAGCCCGGCATTCATAGCCGCCTGAGAAACAATATTACTTGCAAGAATTGTTCCCTGTCCGCCTACACCGACTATTAATAAATTAAATACTTTATCCATGTTTACACCCCTTCTTTCTTTTTATTCTTCTTGCGATTGTAAATAACACAAATTCCTTTAACCACAAGAAGTGATAATTTTCCGGAGTCAGACAATTTTACAATAGCCGATTCTATTTCATCCGGTTTGTAAGCATTTACTTCCATAAAGTTTTCATCTTCAATTCCGACTGCTTTTGCCAAATACTCATAATTTACCTGAACGGCTTGTTCACCGCGAATAGTTTCTCCGGAGAACGGATTGTGTTGCATTCCGGTCATTGCCGTAATAGAGTTATCCAATACGATAACAAGCGTATTACGTTTATTATAAGCGGCATTAATCAATCCGGTAATTCCGGAATGAGCGAAGGTTGAATCTCCGATTACCGCAGCATGTTTAATTGATGGGTCTGCAATTTCAAGCCCTTGAGCAGCCGTAATACTTGCTCCCATATCAATACAAGTATCTATTACTTGGAACGGCGGCATAACTCCGAGAGTATAACAACCGATATCGCCGGAAACGAGAATGTTGTGTTTTTTCAATACATTATAAACAAATGAATGAGGACATCCCGGACAAAGAGCCGGAGGACGAGCAAGAATTTTCTCAGAAGGAAGAAGTTCTTTTTTTCCGTAAAGCAATTCTTCTACATTATCAGGTGAAAGTTCTCCGGTAATAGGGAAAAACTTTTTACCTTCAACATCACATCCCATTGCTTTAATTTGTTCTTCAAAGAACGGTTCCAATTCTTCTACTACATAAACCTTTTTTACCTTACTGCAAAATTCTTTGATTTTATTTTCAGGCAAAGGATAAACCATACCAAGTTTTAAAACAGATGCATTTCCTGCAATTTCTTTTACGTAATTGTAAGAAACTCCGGATGTAATAAAACCAATCTCTGTATCATTATATTCAACAAAATTAACATCTGATGTCTCTGCAAACTCTTTAAGTTTTGCAATTCTGTCTTCTACATCAAAATGTCTTGTTCTTGCATAAGCCGGAATCATTACATGTTTTGATAAATTTCTTTCAAATTTTCCGTTATCAACTTCCTTACGCTCATTTCCGTTAACTTCTACGACACTGTAAGAGTGACATACACGAGTTGTAGGACGCAAAAATACAGGAGTATCAAACTTTTCACTTATTTCAAAAGCAAGACGAGTCATTTGTCTTGCCTCTTCACTGTCGGACGGTTCAAACATCGGCATTTTTGCAGCACGTGCATAATGGCGATTATCTTGTTCATTTTGTGAAGAGTGACACTGTGGGTCATCTGCACTGACAATTACAAGTCCGCCTTTTACTCCGATATACGACATAGTAAATAACGGGTCAGCTGCAACGTTTACACCTACATGTTTCATTGTAACAAGCGTTCTGCTTCCACCAAGTGCCGCTCCGGCAGCAACTTCAAGTGCAACTTTTTCATTTACAGACCATTCCGTATAAATGTCTTTATACTTTGATAATGTTTCCGTAATCTCTGTTGACGGTGTTCCCGGATACCCGGTAACAACCTTTACTCCGGCTTCGTAAGCCCCTAATGCAATACCTTCATTTCCAGAAAGAAGTTTCTTCATAATCAATTACCTTTTTTTTGAGATAAAATTTTGACGGAGTTTAGCAAAAATTAACTTTAAGTGCAACGAATGATAAAAATAAAATTAAGATGTCGGATTTTTTTTCACATTGAACAAATCGTAATTCTCTTGAATATAAAGTTTTTCAGCACGTTGAATGTCCGAATATTTTTTTCTGACATTTTCAATATAATCCAAGGTTACTTGCCCATATTTCGATGTAAAAGAATTTGCATGATATACAGCTAAAGTCTTTATCATGTGACCTTTACCGTAATCCATTGCTTTACGTAATTCATTAGCTCCGAGCCTTAAATTAATTTCACAATTAAATAAATTTTCTTGAGAATAATCAGAATAGTCGGCAACATTTATTTGCATTAATCCTACTAATTTTTTTCCATCTTCTTTTTCCGTTACTTTATTTTTTTCCAGATTTGAATCTACATCCGCAACACTGTATAAAAAAAACGGGTCAATATTATATAAATTACCGACTTTCATAAATAACTTTGCAAGTTTTCTGTCACCGCAATATTCACTCAAAATTTTCTTTGTAATTGCAGTTTTTACTCGTTGCTCATTATCATTAAAAAAAGAAAACATACTCGTCACCGGCGGAGACAAGAAAATTAAAACCGCAACATAATATACCAAGAACGGGGTAAGAGTAACAACGATTCTTTTTCCTAATTCTGATACATGATAAAAAAACTGTTTCACAGAGCCTCCTTAATTTATTTCATTAATAAAATTAGATGGTTGAGAAACAGTATATTTTAATTTTTATAATTTTAAACGTTCTAATTTATTTTTTCGTAATCTGAAAAAAATGTTTTTTATAAAACGAAAAAAATCTGTAACTTAAAATCGTTAATCGTATCAGAACATATCATTAAATGAAACTGTCAAGCCTATAGACGGAGCTTTCTGCTCTAAAGCAGCTTCCAAAATATTTACACCGACATCAATGCGTACCGTAAAATGCAAAAAGTACGGCACAAATGTTATCCCAGCTCCGGCACTTAACGCATATGTTAAATAATTTTTGTCATCAACATAACAACGAAAATCTTTTAGATAAGTATTCTTAGATAAATATTCATAATCCCGAACTTTCATTTCATCATTAGAAAATGCAATTCCGCCGTCAACAAACAAATTCAAATACATCAAATAAGTAACTTTTTGTCTATGAGTATAATCTGCCGTACTATGCAAATCTATGTACATTACAGGAATACAGGCTTCAATATTTGCAATCGCATATCCAAAACCAGAAAAACTTCCCAAAGATAAACCGCGAACGGCTCCGTCTCCGGATAAGTTAGTCAAATAACCATAATTATATCCGGCAAAACCACGTACTTTTACTGCATAATCTTTAAAAAGTTTTTTACAGTAAACATCCGTCGCATTAATTGAAAATTGAGGAATAAACGCCTGATTTTTGTAGTACTCAGACTTAACCAGCGGTAAATCCAAACTAAAACTTCCGGTCAACAGATTTCCGGTTCGCAACGCCTTTTCCTGTTTACGAGTATCACGTGTTGCTTTAACCACAAGTCCCAAAGATAAGAAATCTTCATTTAAAGATTCTGATTTTGCAGGATAGTCTTTTCCAAATGCATCGACTAATCTTGATGCTATATGATTATAATTAAACTTTAAAGCCCCTAAGGCATAAATATCAAACGGAAGCTTATATTCAGCACCAAACATAAAATGAAATCCGGTCTTATTTACCGTTGAAAAATCCAAGCCCAATTTATCGGTAATTTTAGTCAACATTCCGCCGATTTTCGAATTACGCTCAGACATCAAACCATATTGAGGGGCTGTAGTATTGACTGCCATATTTGCCGTCAATTTCAACTTTCTGTCTTCACTTCCCGGAAAAACATCTATTCCCACAAGAGTATAAAACGAACCGTTAAATGCAAATGAATTCAAAGCACTTAACATTAGACGACCGTCAAGTAAATGTTCGTCTCTGTAATAAAAACCAAAATCCAAACCTCTTGCACCGTGTCTGGAACCGTTAAAAACAGCAGAAAGCCCTCCGAAAGGAATTTGTGTATAAGGAGTTCGCAAAGAAACATTTGTATTCAATGTGAGATTTCTCACATCAAGTTCATCAATAAAGAAAAAAGGTATCCTGTTGCAAACTAAAGTCTTTTGATAATCATTTGATTTCCAAAAAAGTCTGGGATTATAATGAGCAAAAGGATCATCTTCTTCTGATAGAGTTGAAACATAAAAAGTATCTTCTTGCGTTGTATCCACGACAATATCATCCGTAGTTTCACTTACAACCGATAAATCAGATGTTACATCACTAAAATCCGATTGCTGTGAATATGACACAAACACAACAAACAAAAACAAAACTAATATATTTACTTTTTTCTCCAAAGAAATCCCTCCGAAAACTTTATTTCTAAAAATCATCGATTTTTACTATAAAAGAGAGTTTTTTTCAATCACAGTTTTGTTTTATGTTTAATGATCAAGCCACAAAAGATTACGTTTTGCATCTCTGTTTCCTAAATATTTTCCTATTTTCCATGCATTACGAGCATTTTCAATATTACCGGCTCTCAACGCTGCTATTCCCGCCTTATTATAAAGTTCTGCATCTTGCTTTGAATTCACACCGATAATTGCATTAATAAAACATTCATAAGCCTTATCATATTTGTTTTGTGAAAAATATATTTCACCTTTTAATTCTGAATTTTTAGCAATCAAATAAGGATTTTTATTCTTTCTATCTGAACGCCGTAAATATTTCATTGCACAATCAACATTACCGTTTTTAAACTCTGCTAATGCCAAAAGATATTCTGTTTCCGGTACACTGTAATTATAATGAAGTAATTCTTTCAATAATTTAGCAGCTTTTTCATTTTCCTTCTCTTTAATACACTTAACTGCAGAATCAAACAATTTCTTTCCGGTCAAATCATCAATCTTCTTTCCGCTTTCCACAACAAGCTCATCGCTGTCATATAAATATTGTGCCGGATTATTAAGAATGTCTTCTACAGTTTCAGGGAAATCATTAAACTCTTCATTGAAATCCATTAATTTTCTGTAGTCTTTCTCATTTTTCCATTCTTTCATTAATTCATCAGACTTTGATAAATCATGTTCACTTGAATCCTCATTCAATATTACATCTTCGAAACTATCAGCTGACGATACAACATCTTCCAAACTTACATTCTCATCATCAGCAATGTCTTCTCGGACATTTTCCTCCGGTAAAACTTCAGCAAACTCTTCGTCTTCTGCAGTCACATCAACATCCGCAGAATTTACCTCAGGAACATCGATAAGCTCTGCATTTTCTGTATCTTCCAGTGAAACTTCCGGAACATCTAACAATGTCGGTAAATCTTCATCATGGAATTCTTCCTCGATTACTTCTTCTTCCGGAATATCTTCTTCCCAAATAAAAGGTAAGTCTTCATCTTTTTCTTCAACATTTTCAAATACAGCTTCCGGTAAAGGAAGTTCAACCATATCTGCACCGATTATTGAAGCAGATTCTAAAGATTTATCAGCTAAAACCACTGTCGGTTGCGTTTTTTCAAGTGCTTCCGGCAACATTTGCATTTCAGGTAAATAATCTTCACTTAATGCAACTTCCACAGGCATTTTTTCATACAATGCCGGTAATTCTTGCATTTCACTGTTAATTTCAGAAGATTCATCCGCTAAAACCACTGTCGGTTGCGTTTTTTCAAGTGCTTCCGGTAATATTTGCATTTCAGGTAAATAATCTTCGCTTAATGCAACTTCCGCAGGCATTTTTTCATACAATGCCGGTAATTCTTGCATTTCACTGTTAGTTTCAAAAGATTCATCCGCTAAAACCGCTGTCGGTTGTAATTTTTCAAATACTTCCGGTAACATTTGCATTTCTGGTAAATAATCTTCGCTTAATGCAACTTCCGCAGGCATTTTTTCATACAACGCAGGGAGACTTTTCATTTCACTGCTAGTTTCCGAAGATTCATCTGCTAAAACCACTGTCGGTTGCGATTTTTCAAAAACAACCGGCAACAATTTCATTTCCCGCATATAATTTTCACTCAAAGAAACTTCAACCGGCATTTTTTCATACAACGCAGGAAGATTTTTCATTTCCGATAAAGAATTTTCTCCAAGACAAATTTCTGCCGGTATTGATTCTTTAGACACCGGAAGTTGAGATGCTTGTGTGAAATATGATTGATAATAAGGAACGGCAACTGCCGGCATTTTCTTCTCAACAGGCTCTGCCGGTAAATCTTGTTCAAATGTTTCCGGTAAAAAACGCATTGCAGACTCAGTTCTTAATGCTTCGTCATCAGTTCTTTCCGAAAGTACAGCTTCCGGTTTAGTTTTAGGTTTTTCTTCCGGAATAACAGTATTTGATTTTGATTGTTTATCTACAACTTTCTCATTTTTGAAAACTTTAGGAGTTCCGGGATATTCCGTAGCTGAAGTCACCGTATCAACGGTTACATTTTCAGAACCATAACTTGTAGCTCTTGTTACTGCATCTTCAGCATAAAGAAAAAAAGATGTAGTTAAAAATAAACACAACCAAAATTGCTTCATAAAACACCTTTATTCGGAACAGATTGGAATAATTATCGGTAGTATAGTAAATATTTCTTGATAAAAAAGAAAAATAATTTATCTTTTTTTAGCTATGCAGTGTTTTGAAAAAAAATGACAATCCGGATCGAGCATTCGCAAGCGTTTCTTCCCACATTTTCAAATTATTCTCACCGACCTTGTCTGAAACATATTTTATTGCAACAAAGGGAACTTTATAATATTCACAAACCGTAGCAATCGCAAATGCTTCCATATCGCAAACATCTGAAGTCAAATCTTCAGCTTTTAACACAAAAGAATCTCCGGTTCCGCATTCATAATTATTATCAATAGGAAGTTTTGAAAAAACTTTAACTAGATTATCTTTATCAATTCGTAACTTTGAAGTTATTTCCGGATGATTGATTTTTATCAAATCTCTGTCTAAAAAATCAGAACATACAATTATATCTCCGACAGCATGTTTTACGCTTCCGGCAGTCCCTATATTCAATACAAAATCCGGTTTAATATTAATAATCGCTTCTTGAGCTTTTACAGCAGCTTTCACTTTACCGATTCCCGTTTTTACATAAAAAACTTCACCTTCAAACGGAACATCAATACGTTCTTCCTCAACTGCATAAATAACAAGTAATTTCATATTACCCCTCCCCTAACTAAAAAAACATCAACAAGTTTTAAAATTGGTCAATCTATCAAGTAATTTTCGATAAACTCCTGCCATTTCCATTTCTGTACAATACTTAAATAAATCTGCAAGTTCTATCCACATAACGCCGCTGTTTTCGTCCGGTTTACTACAAATCGCTTGATTCTCATCTGCAACAAGTAAATATCCGGTACTGATATGAAGATGATTATTTACATAATTCCCTTTTTTCATATGAGCCGGCACGCTCAAAATATCAAGAACTGCTAATTTATTTGACAATGGTTTTATTTTGCTTATACCGGTTTCTTCAGTTGCCTCTCGAAGTGCAACATTTAACAAATTTCCGTCTCCGTCCGCATGTCCTCCGGTCCAAGTCCACGCTTTATAAATATTATGGTACACAACAAGAGTTTTAGTTAATGTCGGATTAACAATAAAACCGGAAGCACTTACATGAACCGCCATATTTTCACGATTCAAAAGATTTTGACCATAAGTATTAATTAAATCTGATATTACTTTTTTATCTGTTTCTTCCTGTATATTTACAGGTTGATAACTTAAAATTTCGTCAATAAAGTTCAAATTAGATTTCCAAATCTCTCAATAATTTCTCACTAATCCAAGGTGTATCATACTCTTCAAGAGCTGAAATCCACTCATATAATGATTCAAATCTATATCTGCTGAGTAAAAATAACGGTTCAAAACGTGATAATTCATTTGCTATCACTTTTTTCACTATTAATTTTGAATAATGAATCGCATTTTGAAATGAATCATCAATTATATTATCTATAAATTCATTTTCTTCTTCTAATTCATTTAAATACTTGTCCAAATCTTTTCTGACTTCAGAAGGGGAAACCAAAACATCAAACAATTTTCTTTTTAACCTTTCTTCTTCATCATCGATAACTTCAAGAAAATTTGCTATTTTCTCAAAATCATCATCACAATCTTTAACAAGCACAGAAGAATATACAGC
>JBGUUT010000025.1:0-21266 GCA_045133795.1 Spirochaetota bacterium | reverse complement strand
TTCCACCTCAAAAATAATTTTTATTCACTTGCGTTAGATAGGCGAAACAGGGAAATACATTAAAACTTACGTTTATTTTACTATTTTGTTCTTGTAGAAATTGTTGTTATTCTAAATAAGGATAGAGGTCTGGGCAAGACTTCTTCTGCATTACCAACGAAGCTTCTTGTGCTTATTTCTATTCTATTTTTGAATTGAGGTCTGGGCAGTACTCAATCCATAAAAATGTACCTTACACTCTTAAGGAAAAATTTTCTAATCCGATAGTTACAAAGAGAGAATTATTTAAGGAGCATAAAATGATAATTCACGGAGGAAGTTCGGCAAAATCTATCGATATTATGCAAATGGCAATGGGAGCTGCCAGTAAGCGTTCCAGTGTAATAATGAATAATATTGCTAATGCAACTACGCCGAATTATAAAAGACAAGATATTACTTTTCAGGCACAGTTAGAACGAGCTTTGCGAAGTGAAAAAGAAGAAGCTAACGGTGCCCCTATGTTGACTACGGATTCACGTCATATTCCGCTTACACGAGCACAGGATTATCGCAGTGTAAAAGCTAAGAAAATTACAGAGTTTAATACTTACCAAAACAATGACGGAAATTCTGTAGATATGGATAAAGAAATGTTAGAGCATTCAAAAAATACTATGTATTACAATGCTTTGGCACAAAGAACGGCTAAAGAATTTAACAAGTTGAAGTTTATTTTAAGAGGATAAGGAGAATAATCTATGGGAATTTTTTCTTCAATGGATATTGCCGGAACCGGTCTTTCGGCACAGCGTGTTCGCATGGATGTGATCAGTAATAATATTGCAAATGCAAATACAACTCGTACTCCGGACGGAAATGCTTTTCGTCGAAGCATGGCTATTTTACGTCCGAGAAATGATGAACGTGTTTATCGTTCACCGCTTTTACCGGAAAGTTTGCAGACACCGGGATGCAGCGGAGTAAAAGTTGTTGAAATAAAAGAAGATACTGCTCCGTTGAGAATGGTTTATGACCCGTCTCATCCTGATGCGATTAAGAGCGGTCCGAAAAAAGGATATGTTGAATATCCTAATGTAAATATGGTAACGGAAATGGTTGATATGATTAGTGCGTCAAGAGCTTATGAAGCAAATATATCTTCCATTCAAAACGAAAAAAATATGTTTTTTAAAGCATTGGAAATTGGTAAATAAGTAAAAAAATAAAAAAAAAGAGATTGTTTTTTTTCATTAGAATTTTTTTGTCAGGAATAACTTGCACAGAAATTTAAACTATTATATATCTAAGGTAACTCTGGGGGGAGGGACATGGAAATCTTATCAACTTCACAAATTTCAGGCGATATTGTTCGCATGAACTCAATTTATGAAAATCACATTACAGATACAAAACGTTCATCTGCTAAAGGTGAAAAAGTTGCATCTTCATTTGCCGAAATGTTTAATAAAGCAATCGGTGAAGTTAATGATTTAGAAAATAAATCAACAAAATTAGCTACACAGCTTGCCGTTGATCCGGAAAGTGTAGATATTCATGATGTTCAAATTGCTGCGGAAGAAGCAGAAATGGCAGTGTTGTTTACAAAAAACATTGTAGATAAAGCAATCAGAGCGTATAAGGAAATTTTAAATTTAAGATAATTATGTTAATTTCCTTGCTGAAAAAATGGGGAATTTCGGCAAGGAAGTTCATAAACTACAGAAAAATTTTGATAATTTACAAAAAATGTCGGGATTATGCTTAACCGGTTTAATTTTTTGCCGACATTGAAAGTAAGCAATTAAAAAAATTTGGATATTTCGGGAAAACGTATTTCCAAAGGGGAGGGGAATTGTGCCTGATTTTTTAAAGAAGTGGTTGGAAAATCTTTCTAAGATATGGAAAGGAATTACAACAACCCAAAAGATAATCGGCGGAGTAATATTAGGTGCCGCTGTTATTGCAATTGTAGTTATTTTAACTGTTTCCACATCCGGAGACGGTGTACCGCTGTTTACCAATCAGTTAGCAGAAGAAGATTTTGACAGAATTGCTACAAAGCTTTCTGAAATGAATGTTAAATATGTAGCAAAGGGAAAAAGTCAGATTTTGGTTGCTAATCAGGCTACAAAAAATCGAACAATCATGAAGCTGGCAGAAGACGGTTCCATGCCTAAAAGTCGATATTCATTTCTGGATATAATTCAATCAAAAAATATTACAAGTTCTAAATTTGAAAACGATATCAAACTTCGTTATGCAGTGCAAAACAGACTTGAAGAGATGTTGAAAAGTTCTGAACTTATCGAAAAAGCTGAAGTCGCATTTACGATGCCGGAAAAAAGTGTTTTTACAAAAAATGACGATCCGGTAAAAGTATCGGTAGTATTGACTCCGAGATGGGGAGTAAATTTACGCGAACATAAGCGTGAAGTAAAAGGTTATCAAGAGTTAATTGTTAATTCTATCGACAGAGCTACGGCAGAAAATGTTGTAATTCTCGATGACCGCGGAATTAAGCTAAATGATTTCGACAATGAAAATGAAGACATAAAGCTTAAAATCACAAAAGAAAACTTGAAAATTCGTGAAAATATAATCAAAGATTATGAAAATAAATTATACAACGCAATTGTTGGTCGAGGAATGGTGCCGGCAGACAGATTGTCTATTACGGTAGATGTAAAAATGAACTTTGACCAGGAAAAAGAAAATCGCCGTGAGATTCTCCCTGTTGTATTAAAAGAAGATGATCCTAATACTCCTTATGATGACGGAGAAAGAAAATATTCAATCACGGTATCTAAAAAAGATACAAAAGAAGAATTTGTCGGACCTAACTGGATTCCGGAAGGACCTCCGGGATTTGATACAAATGTACCTCCTGCATATAAAGGAGCTTTGGAACAAATTACAAAATATGTGAAAAGTGAAAATATTGACAATCAAGTATTCGGTGAATCGAATCGCGAGATTGTAAGAGACCCTTGGGAAATCCAACAAATTACAGCTGCGGTTTTGATTGACGGAACTTGGCAGATGGAATTTAATGATAAAGGTAAAGTTGTTGTAGAAAACGGCGGACGAAAAAGAGTATTTACTCCGGTTGATGATGAAACAATCAAAGCCGTAAGAGCATTTGTACAACAAGGTATTGGATTTAAAGTAGACAGAGGTGATACTGTAGCTGTATCCGGTTTTAAACGTGACCGTTCTGCGGAATTCCAAAAGGAAGATGAAGCATGGAAACGACAGCAACAGATTTTCTGGTTACTACTTTCAGTTCTGGGTGGAATTATAATTCTGATTATCGGTTCTATAATCTACAAGAACATCATGAAAGAAGTTGAAAGACGAAGACGCTTGCGTGAAGAAGAACAGATTCGTCAGCACCAGTTGGCAAGAGAGCTTGCTCTAAAGAGTGCAGAGGAAGAAGGTACACAAGTAGAAATGTCTTTGGAAGACAAAGCTCGTTTGGAAATGCAGGAAAATGCAGTAAATCTTGCAAGAGAACATCCGGAAGATGTAGCACAGTTAATCAGAACTTGGTTACAAGACGAGTAGCATAAATAAACAAAACCCGGCAGAAAGAATAAAAAATCCTATGCCGGGTCTTTTGTAGATTTATTAATTGCCGATATTTTAATTAGAGAGATTACAATTTACTGATAAAACAGAAAGAAAATGCGAGGATTAGAGTATGTCAGATGATATTATCATAGACGATGGACCAGGCGGGAAAGAGAAGCACAAGAAAGGTTCTTCTACTCATAAAAAAACTCTTAACGGAAAACAAAAAGCAGCAATCTTTTTGGTAACTTTGGGAGCGGATGTTTCTTCCGAAGTATTTAAACATTTGAGAGAGGAAGAAATAGAAGCATTAACATTTGAAATTGCTCGTGTTGATGTGGTAGAACCGGAAGATCGTGATAAAGTTCTGATGGAATTCCAAGAATTAATGATGGCGAAAGACTTCATTACTTCCGGAGGTATCGATTACGCAAAAGATTTATTGGAAAAATCTGTAGGTGCTCAACGTGCGACAGAAATTATCAATAAACTTACATCAAGTTTGCAAGTTCGTCCGTTTGAAGCTGTTCGTAAAACAGACCCGGATCATTTGTACAACTTTATTCAAAATGAACATCCTCAGACAATTGCATTGATTCTTGCATATCTTGATTCAAATAAAGCTTCAGATGTAATCAGAAAGTTAGATCATGAAAAACAAGCTGAAGTAGCAAAAAGAATTGCTCGTATGGACAGAACAAGTCCGGAAGTATTACGTGAAGTAGAACGTGTACTTGAAAAGAAATTATCAACACTTACAAGCGAAGATTTTACAACTGCGGGCGGTATCGATACAATCGTAGAAATCTTGAACCTTGTAGACCGAACTACAGAACGTACAATCTTGGAAAACTTGGAAGAAGAAGATCCGGATTTGGCAGAAGAAATCAAAAAGAAAATGTTTGTATTCGAAGATATCGTTCTTCTTTCAGACAAAGATATTCAGCGTGTACTTCGAGATGTAGACTCTACCGAGTTGGCTAAAGCTCTTAAAGGTGTAAACTCTGAAGTTCAAGATAAGATTTATCGAAATATGTCAAAACGTTCGGCTTCCGTATTGAAAGAAGATATGGACTTTATGGGACCGGTACGATTAAAAGACGTAGAAGAAGCTCAACAGAAAATCGTAGGTATTATCAGACGATTGGAAGACAACGGTGAAATTATTGTTGCAAGAGCCGGTGAAGATGAACTTGTAGTGTAATTGAGAGGAGTATGGTATGACAAAACACTTTTTTAGATCTCTAGAAGTAAAATCATCTGAAGATACATATATGATTCCGTTAGTTCCGATTGGCGAAGTGATAGAAGAACCGGAAGAAGAAGAGGTTGAAGAAGGTAAATCTATTGAAGAATTACGTGCAGAACGTGATGCTTTTGAGGCAGAATTTGAAGCGTTGAAACTTCAACGTGAAGCAGAATTGAATGCTCAAGCAGAGCAAATCATCAATAATGCCAAAGAACAGGCGTTTGCTATTATAAAAGAGAAGAATGACGAAGCTCAGATTATAAAAATGAATGCCGAAGATGATGCTCGCGATATTTTAGAGAAGGCAACAGCGGAAGCCCAAAGAATAGAAGAAGGTATTGCGGAAAAAGAAAAGAAAATTATCTCGGAAGCTCGTGAGATTGGATATAAAGATGGCTGGGACGAAGGTATAAATAAAGCCAACGGTGAAGTTGAACGTCTTACAGAGCGAATGCACGATATGATTAACGGCATTATCAATAAACGAACTTCTATTTTTATAGAGGCAGAACAGCAGATTATTTCTTTGGTACTTTCGATTGCCAGAAAAGTAATTAAAGTTCTTTCTGAAAATCAAAAGAATGTTGTTATTAATAATGTAATTCATTCATTGAAAAAACTTTCTACACGAAAGAATATTGCAATCAGAGTAAATCTTGCCGATTTAGAGTTGACTACACAATATAAAGAAAAGTTTATAAAGATTGCAGAAACTGATAATATTAAAATCTTGGAAGATACTACCGTAGATAAAGGCGGTTGTATTATTGAGACAGATTTCGGTACGCTTGACGCTCGTATTTCAAGTCAGCTACATGAAATTGAAGACAGAGTTCAGGAAATGGTTCCGTTACAGGTAAAAGCTAATGAACCTAAAACGGAAGATAAATAAACGATAATTTTTTATAAATCCCGTCTGCTTACAGTTATTTGATAAGCGACGGGTTTTTGAAATTTTAGAAGTTCAATATTCTAAACTTGGGAGGGTAGAGAATGGCTGAACATATTCAAAAAGAGGGAAGTTCATTAGAAAATTTTCTTCTTGATATAGGTAAATACAATTCAATGGTTGACCGCATTGAGCCAATAAAATTTACCGGAAAAGTAACTGCTATAAAAGGGCTTACGGTAGAAAGTAGCGGTCCGCCGGCAGCAGTCGGTGAAGTTTGTAAAATAATCACATCCACAGGAAAAGAGATTCAAGGTGAAGTTATCGGAATGGAAGAAAATAAAACAATTCTGATGACTTATGATGAAATGGAAGGAATCCAAATCGGAGACAGTGTTGTTGCAACGGGAGAAGAACTTTCGGTTTATGTCGGTGATTATTTGCTTGGACGTGTACTTGACGGAACCGGTCGCTCGTATGACGGACTCGGCATGATAGGTTCATCAAAAGTAGCTCCGGTTTTTAATTTGCCGAGTGATGCAATGAAACGCCGTCCGATAAGAGAACCTTTGCCGACAGGTGTCAGAGCTATTGATGGTTTATTAAGTATCGGTAAAGGACAGAGAATCGGGATTTTTGCCGGTTCCGGTGTCGGTAAGTCTACGCTTTTGGGAATGATAGCTCGTAATGCAGATGTTGATATTAATGTAATTGCATTTATCGGAGAGCGTTCCAGAGAATTACAAGAATTTATTACTTATGAACTGGGCGAGGAAGGACTGAAAAAATCTATTTTAGTTTTTGCAAGTTCAAATAAAAACGCCTTGTGTCGTGTACGCGGTGCTTATGTAGCTACATCGATTGCAGAATATTTCAGAGACCAGGGAAAAGATGTTTTGTTGATGATGGATTCCGTTACACGTTTTGCAATGGCACAGCGTGAAATCGGTATTTCTCTTGGGGAACCGCCGGCTACCAAAGGATACACTGCATCGGTTTTCAATTCATTACCGAAATTACTTGAACGTGCCGGAACAGGCGAACGAGGAAGTATTACCGGAATTTATACGGTTTTGGTAGAAGGTGACAATATGAATGAACCTATCGGAGATGCGGTTCGAGGGATTTTGGACGGTCATATTGTATTGGACAGAAAATTGGCACAACGTCGTCATTATCCGGCAATCGATGTTTTGCAAAGTGTTTCTCGTTTGATGTCAAAGATTGTAGAACGAAGTCATCGTGAAAAAGCTGATATGTTTTTGAAGCTTATGGCAGCATATAAAGAAAATGAAGATTTTATTTCATTGGGAGCGTATGCAAAAGGCAGCAATCCTATGGTAGATGCTGCGATAATGTTGCATGACAGTATGCTTGGTTTTTTACAGCAGGATGTTGAAGACGGAATGACTTGGGAAGAATGTCTTGAGTCTCTTGACAGTGTAGTTTCACCTTTAATTGATTCAAATACTAATGAAAATTTAGAAGAATCCGACATTTTAGAAGAGAGCTTTTTTTAATAAAAAAAAAGAGCAGTATTTCCGAATTGCGTGAATAACTTTGTAACGGGAGGAATATGAAACGTTTTCAGTTTAAGCTGGAGAAAGTTTTGAAATTGCGAGAACGTGCGGAACAGGAAGCTAAGATTGCCTATGCTGAAATCTTACAGCAAAAAAATGCGTTTGAACTTGATAATCAAGATTGTGAACGAATTATTGAAGAAACAAATGCAGAACGTCAAGCTTACTTAAATGAATGCGAGAATCCGGATTTCAGAATGTTTTCAGCATTTGACGCCAATATACGAGCTTTGTTACGTCGAATAGAACTGAATAATCGTGAAATAGCAGAATTGCAACCGATTTTGACTGAACGTGAAAGTATTCTTCGAGAGGCAATGAAACAACGCAAGATTTTGGAAAAACTGAAAGAAAAAGCGTATGAGGACTTTTTGTTGGAAATGGAAAACGAAGAAACCGATATGATTGATGAGGCGGCTTTGAATATGATTACACATTCCAACAATTCTAAAAGGTAACAGGAGAGGTAAATGATTAGTTTTGATTCATTATCACAACAGAGTCAAGGTCTTGAAAATTTTACTAAAAGAATGGGGGAAATTACAAACATGGGAACAACTTTAAAGACTAGAATGAAGCCGGAATTTGTTTCGATGTTTGAGTCACGCTTGCAAGAAGCAATGTCAGCAACTTCTGTTTCGAAGAAAAATGAAAATGTAGCTTCTGTAAAAGACAGCGGATATCATCCGTTTGTGTATATTACATCCGGAAGTGAAGCTTTAGATCCGGTGATGTTGCAATATGAACAACCTGTTACAAAAACGAGTAAAGTGGAAAAAACTAAAGATGAACGTATTTCCGGAAAGGTTGCACAAGTAAGTAAACGCTACGGTTTGCCGGAAGAACTTGTTCATGCCGTGATAAAAACCGAATCAAATTATGACCAATATGCAGTTTCCAGAGCCGGAGCAATGGGGTTAATGCAACTTATGCCGCAAACTGCACTTGATATGGGCGTAAAAATGCCTTTTGATATAGAGCAAAATATCGAAGGCGGTGCAAAATATTTGAAGCAAATGCTTGAAAGATATGATGGAAATTTGGAAAAAGCGTTGGCTGCTTACAATGCCGGTCCGCACAAAGTCGATGCGGTAAACGGTATTCCGGCGATTGACGAGACACAAAAATATGTAGCTAAAATCACAAAGATGTTAAATAAATAGGACAAAAAATATGGCTGAAAAATTAGATATGAAAAAAATAATTCTCCTTTTATTACTGATAGTTGTGTTGGTAATAGGCGGACTTGTAGTGATTGATTTTACCGGTCAATTGCTCGGAGTAAGACTTGATATTCCTGTTCCCGTAATAGATAAATTAAAAGCTTCCAGAACAAAAAATAAATTGGCAAAAGCCGAGAGCATTTATCTTTTGGAACGTGAGGAATTGGGCAAGAAAGAAGAAAAAGTTCGACTGATGGAAGAACTTGTTCTCAATCGTGAAAATGAATTGAAGTCTAAAGAAAACGAAGTAAATAAAAAACATGAAGCGTTGTTGGAACGAGAAAAAGAACTCGACAGAAAAAATGCAATGCTTGAAGACCGAGACCGCCAATATACTGACAGAAAGAAAAATATCAGAGAACAGGCTATAAAATTGTACGGTATGCCGCCGAATGATGCTGCTGTTTTGATGGAAAAACAGCCGGAAGCTGATGTAATCGATATTTTGCGTGAAATCGATGCGTATTCAGAAGAACTCGGTTCAAGTTCTACTGCACCGTATTTGTTAAAATTGATTAAGGATATTAATGCTGACAAAGCTGCAAATATTCTAGCAAAACTAAAATATGAAGCTTCCGGCGATTATTCCGGAGTGGATGTTTTGGAAGACCCTAATATTGAAGTACCGCCGGCACCTTAAAAGTCGGTAAAGAATAGTTTTTATGAAGCGGAATTGAATCGTGATACTTATTTGTATTACGTATCATGATTCCGCTTTTTTTATAGATAATATATGAGGGGACAGACCTTAATGCTGTTTTGGAATAGAGACGGTGATATGCCCAGACCTCAATTCTATTTTGGAATAGGTGAATGGTTGTAAATATACGCCCAGACCTCAATGCGGTTTTAGAATAAAATAATAGGTTTTAGGAAAAGTGTTTGGGATTTATGCCCAGACCTCAATATTATATTGGAATATTAGAATATAGATTAGTAACTTTAGGATATGCTGATGAAAAAAAATAATTGGATTCTGATATTTTGTTTCATTTCCACATTTTGTTTTGCAGAAAACATAATTCGAATGTCAGTCAAAGACGCTCTTGATTATGTAATAAAGGAAAATCTTTCATTGAAAGGTGAAAAAATATCATTGGATGAAAAAAAGTTATCCCGTGATACTTCATGGAATTTTCTTTATCCGGATGCGTCAATATCAGCTTCGGCAACTCAAAATCGTTCCTATTTAAATATGAAAGAAAGTAATTTATCATCGAAATTATCATTGTCGGCGAGTGTGTCTTGGTCATTAAGAGCTTCTGATTTTTTAGATATTTATCAATCGATAAACAGTTATCAAATGGGAAAGCTTAATTATGAAATTGCTAAAAATGAAATCGAGAGTAATACCGTGCTTTATTATTACTTACTGCAAGTAGAATCGGAACAGATAGAATTACAAAAAGTGTTAGTGGATAATAATAAAAATCGGCTTGACAGTGCAAAGCGTGGTTACAGAAACAGCGAGGTTTCGCGAATTGAATTGTTGCGTAAAGAATATAATTATAAGGAAAATTGCGATAAGCTTAAATCTTTGGAAAATAGTTATCAAATCTTGCTGATACGATTTAAGCAATTATTGAATTTACCGGAGAATGTAGTTTTAGAATTTTCCGATAAACTGCCGGAAATTGACCAACTGAATATTGCACAGTTGAGAAATACAGATGTACAGAAGACACGGTCGCTTTTTCAATTACAATTGGATACGGAAAGACAACATCTTGAAGGCAAAAAAAATATTTTTCAGTTTTTACCGTATTTTTCCATGTCGTTTTCTATGGGAACAAATGCTTTACCGGCAGAACAAAAATGGCATGATAATACAACGCAAGACCTTTCATTAAAGGCGACGATAACATTGCCGTTAGGTAATATTTTACCGTTTTCTTCTGTTCAAACAAATATTTTGAAAAGTAAAAAAGCGTTAGAAAAAATGAAGCTTGCAACGGAAGAGGAAATTCAAAACTTGAATACAGAAAAGATTGCGGGATTAACGGAGATTAATCAATTATTAGTTTCGTGTGAAAGTTACAAAGAAAATTGCATGATAACAAAGGAAGCTTATCAACTTTCTCAAAGAGCATATCAGGAGGGAGAGTTAGATTATCAAACATTGTCAGATACGGAATCCGATTATCAAGAGGCGACTTATAATTTATCGTATGTAAAATATGAGTTGATGAAAAGTATTTTGGAGTTTGGTAAAAAATTTAATGTGCCATTGCAGCAACTGGGAGTTATAAAATGAGAAAAATTGTTTTTATTATGTTTTGTTTTTTGAGTTTTTCAGTTTTTGCTCAAGATAAGAAAGATGAAATTGTGGCAAAAGTTCATGTCAAAGAGCTGACGAAACGTAATGTTTATGAAACTCTCATTTACGGAGCACGTGTAGAACCGGCAGCTTTGATTCCGATTTATTCTCCGGGCAACGGAATAGTCAGTAATCTTACGGCAAAAGAGGGAATGTTTGTTAATAAAAATGATATTTTGGCTGAAGTCAGACGTAAAAATCTTTCGTCGGATTTTCTTCCTTGGCAGGTGAAATCGCCGATTGACGGAATTGTTGCTTATGTTGATACGGTAGTGAACAGTGAGGTTTTTGATAAAACAAAATTACTTACGATAGGTGATATTTCATCTTATAAGGTGAATCTTCTTTTGTCTGATAAGGATATTCAAAAAATAAAATTGCGTGACAAAATATTTGTAAAAGGTACGGAAAAAAACGGATATGTAGAAGCTATAAGCCTTATTCCCGAAGGTAGTTCCGGATTATTTAAAGTAGAAGTCAGTTATCCTAAATATTCAGATTTCTTTATCGGAAAGTTTCTCGAATTAGAAATCAGAATTAAACCGTTTAGCGGAGTAGTAGTACCGATAGAATGGGTTATTGCAAAGTATGGCAAAAATTATCTTTATATTTATAATGACGGCGTGGTCGATATGCGTGAAGTAGAACTAGGGGAACGTTACGGTAAAGAATATGCAATTGTTTCCGGAGTAAAAGTAGGCGAACAGATAATAACAGGGTATGACAGATTGCTTTATTCCGGCTTGAAAGCACAGATTACGGAAAAAAAGGATAATAAAAATGTTAAAAGATAAGCATTTGGGAATTATTTATATAATCTTTTCTGCGTTCTGTTTTTCGTTAATGAATATGTTTGTACAATTAGCAGGCGATGTTCCTTTTATACAGAAGAGTTTTTTTCGCAATTTTGTAGCGTTGCTTTGTGCCGTTTTTGTAATGATTAAACAGGGTGTATCTTGGAAACCGCAACGTAATGAAAATATTCCTTTTTTAATAATTCGTTCTGTTTGCGGAACAATCGGAATCTTCGGCAACTTTTACGCATTGGGGCATTTACTGCTTGCCGATGCGTCAATGTTAAATAAAATGTCGCCTTTTTTTGCGGTAGTATTCAGCTTTCTTTTTATAAAGGAAAAAATGACATTATTTCAAATCTCGGCTGTAATTATTTCCTTTATAGGAAGTTTGTTTATTATAAAACCTACATTTGCTAATGTAACGCTTTTTCCTGCACTTGCCGGATTAATCGGCGGAATGGGAGCCGGAGCAGCTTATACAACAGTACGAGTTTTGGGAAAACGCGGAGAAAAAGGACCGTATATCGTGTTTTTCTTTTCGGCTTTTTCGTGTCTTGTGGTACTGCCTTATTTACTTTTTAATTTTTCACCGATGACAATTTTTCAATTATTAATATTGATAGCTGCAGGAATTGCAGCTGCCGGCGGACAATTTTCCATTACGGCGGCTTATTGCTATGCTCCGGCTCGTGAGATTTCAATTTTTGATTATACGCAAATAATATTTGCATCGTTTTTAGGCTTTATGCTGTTCGGACAGATTCCTGATGTTTGGAGTGTGGCGGGCTATGTGATAATCTGCTCGATGGCAATAGCGATGTTTTTTTATACGGCAAGAAAATAATGTTTTGGTGAATAACAAAGGGACAGACCTCGATTCCGGTTTGGGATATAGGTCTGTCCCTTTTTTTTAAACCGCCCAGACCTTAATACTAAAATAGAATGTAGGTCTGGGCTGTATTTGTCTCCAAAAGTGTAATATTGAATATATAAATTGAATATTAGATTTTTCGATATTATCTATATGATAAATATCTGAAATCAAAACTGGAGGAATAAAAACATGATTTCAAAAAAAATATTTATCTTAATACAAATGATTACAGGGTTATTTATATTTATCGGATGTTCAGAAATTTCGGAAACTCAATCGCATGATGAAAAAACTCAAATACCGGTAGTTACGGATCAGTCAATGTGTATAATAACTTTTGATTCTAAAGGCTTATCGTCAAATCCGGCACCAATGATTTTACCTAAATATTCAACATTAAAACTTAGTGAGTTACCACGTTTGAATGTAGCAAATCATTCATTTTTAGGTTGGTCTTATAAAGATAAGAAAATTTGTGATGAATATATGGTCGATCGCAATATTACATTGGAAGCTACATGGGCAAAAAAAGAATACACGATTACTTATTTTGATGAAAATGAATTAGTTTTCAGCGGAACGTTTAACAAGAATCATCCTGTAAAATATCGAGTTGAAGAAGATACGGCACTTGTTGGGGCAACAAAAATCGGATTTGAGTTTAACGGCTGGTATATGAATAAAAGTTGTGCAGGTGAACAATTAACAAAGTTAGACAAGGGGTTGTATACACAAGATATTAAATTGTACGCAAAATGGATTCCCACAGATTGTATTCGTAATGTCGTTGCGGTAGAAATTGCAGATATGATAAAAAATCTTCCCGATGGAAAAGTTAATTATTTAAAAGTTGAAGGTGCAATAACAGATGAAATAATTACGCAAATTAAAAAGGCTTTAATTAATAATCCGTCAAAAATGGTAAGCTTTGATTTTACATGTGTAGAAGGACTTACTCAAATCGGATATTGTGCTTTTGCTAGCTGTCGAAATTTAGTAAACGTGAAACTTCCCGATACTGTTACAAAAATTTGTGAGCGAGGATTTGTTCAATGTTCAGGTTTAAAAAGTATTTCATTGGGAAATTCTGTAATTGAAATAGGAGAGAAGGCTTTTGGGGAATGTAGTTCTCTTGTTGCTATTGCAATTCCGGATACAACACAATCAATCGGCAAGGAAGCATTTATTCTTTGTAAAAAATTAGAATCTATAAAATTCGGCAAATCAGTGAAAGAAATCGGAGAGTATGCTTTTTCAGAATGTAAACTTTTGAAAATTATAGAACTTCCGGATTTGTTAGAAAAAATTAGTATGGGTCTTTTTTATGGATGTTCAGACTTAGAAAAAGTGATTATTCCGCAAAATGCAAAAGAAATGGGATGTAATGTATTCGGAGAATGTACAAAATTGAAATCTTTAGTTTTCTTAGGGCAAGATTGTGATTTTTGGTTCCGTTCGGATGTTCCAAATGAGGGCGGATACGGATTTGAAGTACATGATTTAACAGTCGAACATTTTATCGGTGATTTTGAATTTTATTATTGGTATAAATCGTAGTTAAATACTGAAATAGAATGTAGGTCTGGACTGTTAAAGTAAGCCGTAAAATAAAAAAAAGGTTGTTTCTAATTTCCCGGAAACAACCTTTTTTTTATAAGATTTATTTTTTATAACATTCGGCAAGTTTTTTAAATGCCGGGAGTGAGCGTTGAATCATTTCTGTAGTTACACAATAAGCGATTCTGATATAACCTTTACATCCGAAGCTGTCAGACGGCACAAGTAATAAGTCAAATTCCCTTGCTTTTTCACAGAACGCACCTGCATTTTCTTCCGGAGATTTTACAAACAGGTAGAATGCACCGTCCGGATAAACGCATTCATAGCCGTATTCAGTAAGCGATTTGTACAGTAAGTCACGGTTTGTTTTGTAAACACTTAAATCTGCGGTTTTACCTAAATTTTCGATTACGACTTGTTGCATCATACTCGGAGCACATACAAATCCCAAAGCACGACCGGCACCGCAGACAGCAGCGTAAATGTCTTTATTGTGTTCCATTTTGTTGCAAACGACGATGTAGCCTATACGTTCGCCCGGCAAAGAAAGAGATTTACTGTATGAATAGCAAACCAAAGTATTATCATAATAATTTGTAAGGTAAGGCACGACAGTGTTGTCGTCATATACCAATTCACGATAAGGTTCGTCGGCTATAAGATAAATCGGCTCGTTTCGTTTTTCAGATTCTTCTTTTAAAATTGCACAAAGCTTTTTGATTGTATCTTCGGAAAAAACAACTCCGGTAGGATTGTTAGGTGAATTGATAATTACAGCTTTTGTCTTTGGAGAAATTGCAGATTTCAATTTATCAAAATCTATTTGAAACTTTTGAGTATCAGCTTCTACTACTACAAACTTAGCTCCTGCAGCTTCTACAAAAACACGATATTCAGGGAAAAAAGGAGCAATAGCGATAAATTCATCGCCGTCACAAGCAAGTGCGTTAATAGAAATTGTCAAAGAAGCTGCCGCACCGCATGTCATATATATATCGTTTTTATCAACGCCGGCATTGAAACGAGCATTGATGTCTTGTGCGATTTTTTCACGTGTTACTTCGGCTCCTTGAGCAGATGTATAACCGTGTAATTTTACCGGATTGTCATTTTTTAATAAGTTAAGCATTGTATTTTGAACGCCGTCCGGAGCCGGAACACTCGGATTTCCCAAACTAAAGTCATATACGTTTTCACGTCCGATTTCTTTTGCTCGTTTATTTCCGTACTCAAAAGTCTCACGGATTACGGAACGTACATTACCGAGATGCATCATATTTGCATTAATATTAAGTGCCATGTGGATTCTCCTTGATTTAAAACTTTAATCGGTAGTGTTTATACAACAATAGAGTTTTTTCATGCAAATGATTTAGCGAATATTTCATGGTGACAGACCTCAATTCTGAAATGGGATAAAGGTCTGTCCCTTGTATATACAGTAAAAAAACTGCCTGTATTTCTACAGACAGCAATAAAGGAGATACGAAAAACAGACATTGCGAGTAAATATAAAAAATGATTTTTTATCAAGTTTTTATTGACAGTTTTTTTTTTTTTTTTACACCTTCTTTAATTTTAATAAAGAGGAGGTCATTTTTATGACTAAAAGATTTTTGAGTGTAATGGCAATGGTGAGTGTTGTCGCAATGATGATGTTGAGTAGCTGTGATACTGCTAATACAGATAGTGATGATAACGCAAATGTTAGTTTAATAGGTACATGGGAACGTGAAGATGAAGATGGATTAATTTATACTTTTGAATTTACTAAAGACAAATATATTACAACACGTAAAGGTGAATATGCTGATGTTATTTTTGATGATAAATATGAATACCCTATCAAATCTATTAATGAAAAAGAAGTAATTGCTATTGCAGATGGAAAGGAACATAAAGTTTATTATAGTGATTTAAGTCGTGATTCAGTGAAAATTCAAGGTGCAACTTACAAAAGAGTTAATTAATACTTTTAGTCACATATTAACAATGGACTTAAGTCCCTTGTTATTTTTTTATGCACCTCTGAAAGGTCGGATAATTTAAGTTCGATTTTTCAGTAGGTGCATTTTTTATATCACGAGATGTATGCGGAATAGCCGACAGGCCGAAATTCAGAAATAGAATAAAGGTCTGTCCCTTATTCCATTTAGCTTTCGCTTAAAGAAAGTGCAGTTTCAGACTTTCCGGAATATTTTTCCAGAAGCGACGCAGTACTTTATCTCGTGCATCCGGAGGTACTTGCAAATTAGAAAGTTTTAATGAAACCGGCAATTTTTCAGCTATCGATAAACTGTTATACGCAGCTTTATTTATTTCTTTTTCCAAAATATCAGCATAACCGTCATTGTCGTTGATTACCGGCATATTTTTAAATACGGCTTCTATCGGTAACAAATCATAATCGCAGTCCATAATATATTCAGTTACGAGTTCAGTTAAAAACGTTGTAGCTTGCGAACTTTGCGGTTCAAAATAATTTAACGAATAGTTGTTTGTAAACCAAAAAACTTTTACGGTAAATTGTGACGTCGCTTTGTGTTGCATAAGGAAGCCGGCAAACAAAAATGCTTTTAGTAATTGCAAAAAGCAATGATGGTTATTTTCTCGCAGTCCGGGCAGAACAAGTGCAATCAACCGACTTTCTTCGGAAACAAGACAATGTCGCCATTTTCCTACAAGCGGAATATTTTTATAGGCAGCGTTTAATCTGCTCCATGTTCTTTCTTTTCCGGGATGAAAATTGATTTCTCCGGAATATGAGATTTTTCCTATTTGAGCTATAATTTCTTCGGTTTTTTCTTTCAGTTCAGAAAAAGCTTCTTCTATTGAAACGGAATATTTTTTATTAAGCAAATCTCCGAAAACAGCTTCGGGAAATAAACCGTTCATTTGAGCATTATGAAACTTTTGTTGGATATAGTTGGAATTGTCTTTTGAACATAAATATTGCCAGTGTAATTCTTCCACAGTGGAAGATTCATAATAGTGTTCTTCTCCGGCAAAGTCTTCGTATTCTTTTTCATAACGAGAATCTTTTGTTATAAAATCAACCTGTTTATTTATAGACAGAGTATTTCTGATTCTTTCTTCTGCCGGATTTTTTAAGAATTGTTCCAAATCGTATAAAGAGATTTCTTCAAGATTTTTAGGTGATTCGGATTTTTCAAGTTTTTTGTAAGAATTAAGGTTTTCCGATATTTTTTCAGTTGTTATTTCACTTAAAATCTTGGCGGCTTTCTTTTCATTATCACTGAATAATTTTGTACACAAATCAGAAAATGAAACGTTCGGGTATGTATCGTAAGTTTTTTTATAATTGTCGTTTTTATTCTCATTTGAAGAAAGAAACGCATAACCGATTTTACGACGATTGTCGTTGTGACAGCCGAAAATATCGTTTGCGGAAGACGATTCTGAAAAATTATTAAGCGGAACTTTCAAATTTTCAATACTTTCCCAAAGAATATCTGTCTGTGCAATGTTAAAATCTTTGTTCCAACTTTTTATTTCACGCATTAATTGTGTTAATACCGGTGACGGATATTGCTCTTGGTCTTTCATTAAATCGTGTGAGACATAGGATAAATACAGTTTGCAACGTGTAGCTAAAAGTAATTCCATAAATAAATAATTGTCATTTTCACTGTTTGTCAAATCACCCTGTAATTTTTTAGCATTACGTAAATCCAAAGTAGATTTGTCGCTGTGTCTCGGAAAGTCTTTTTCTCCCAATCCCATCATATAGACGATTTTGAAAGGTACCGGTTTCATCGGTGTCATTGCAGAAATCGTAATTCCGCCGATAAGATAGCGACCTCGACGAATCGGCATTTCGCTGATGTGTGTCTGTAAAAATGACAGAATGTAAATCATGTCCCATTTGCGTTTTTCGCCGGTTTGAGAATTTTCAAACAGCATATCAAAACGTTCCAAAGAATTTAAAAGCTGTTCAAGATTTTGTTTTACCGGCAACTCTTCGGCTTGTAAATCTTCCGGGATTTCCAAAAAGCGTTGCGTAAATTTGTTAATTAGATTTTTCCATTCTTCGCCGGTGTGCGGTTGTTGCATTTCTTTAAAAATTTCAAACAAATCTTCCAGTGTAGAACAAAATAATTCAAGTTCATCGGTATTGCCCAAAGGAATAGGGTTGATTTGCGGATTAATATTTGTATTTTCCGGATTTTCTCCCATCAGTCGCCCCATTCGCAAACGTCGCAGTGCGTTTTTCCAAGTAAAATGCAAAGTCTCGGCGGCACTATAATTTGCTTTGTCGTTTTGGTCGTAACAATAAAAAACATTTAATTTATCAATCCAATCAAGCCACTTTTCAAAAGTACTTTCTTCAGTGTGTGTCGGAGCAAAACATGGATTTTGCCAAAGACGTACTATTTCCGGACGTGTAAAAGAGCCGCCGGCTGTTTGTAATGCACAAATCAAAGCATTGGCAAAAAGACTTTCGGTTCCTGCATTGATATTACTCAGATTGTATTGTAAACCGCAGCCGACCTCATGAAAAACACTTCGCAAATGTTGTTGGTAAATATCCATGTTCGGAACGAGAATGGCAATGTCTGTTTGTGATAAAGTCGGGTCGGCTTTTAAATTAGCCAGAATATTATCGACAACCGTTTCTGCTTCACGACGTAATGACGGGGCACCGAAAATTTGTATCGAACAATCAGGTGATATGTCACTTTCGGGCTTTTTCTTTTCTATGATTGAAGTTTTCAGATAATCGAGCGTAGTTTTGGGAGTTAAAGATTCAGAAGCGTAATATTCCGCCGTAATTTTTGTTTTATTACATGCGTCTTTGAAAACCTTAAAGTTTTCGCTGAAAGTTTTACCCCAATTACGAACAAGTTCGTTTGGCTCATTTTTCAGTAAATCAAAATCATCACTTTCCCAAGGCTGCTGCGGATTTTTACGAAATGCTTCAAAGAAATTCTGCTGGAAAATATGGAAATCGTAGTGTTTTTGCAAATGAACGATTAATTTAAAATGGAATGCCGAGATTTGTGACAGTCCGAAGATAAAAATCTTCTTTTTATTTTCCGGCGGCGGCAGAGAATCTATTTCTTGCAATTTGTTTTCTGCATAAAGCGGTAAGGTTGTGTAAATTCCGTCTTTGCCGTATTTTTTTGTAAGGCAGTCATCATCACAAAAGATTTTGCGGTAAATAGCACGCTGACAGCGTTCCATTTTGACGGTGGATTCTTTTTCTGAAGTAAAGAAATCGGTGTTTTGTCGCCAAGCTGCTATCATTTGCGAACGTTGGTATTCGTATTCTCGGAAGTAATAAGCCAATTTTTCCGCAAGTTGCCAAAGTCTTGTTTGAGCATCTTTTCGATTTGGTTCTGTTCCCAAGTATCTGTAAACAGGTTGCATATCCGGAATATCTTTTCCGTTTTCCAGTACGGAAAGTACCATTAACTGCAAATCGATTTGTCGTTCGTTATCTCCGAGGAAGATATATTTTTTATTATCTTTTTCATTAGAACATTCATTAAGTAATGTAATCAGCGTTTTTTCCAGATAACTTAAATCAAGATTTGCACAGATTTCATTTTCTTTGGCGATTTCCAATTGAAGCCAACGTTTTACATTAATATTGGGGACAATTATTCTTTGCGGAATAAAAATATCGTCTTTGTCAGTATCTAATTCTTTAAATAAAAGTTTCTTCATGGAATCGACTGAATCTGCATAATGAAAAAATATTCCCATATTTTCCTCCGGAGTAGAATTGTGGTTATACATATTTTTAGGAATGTTAACCAGATGATTTTCAGATAAAAAAAACCGAGAAGCAAAGTTCTCGGTATAAGCGGTTTATTTTTGATTTTTTCGTTCTCTGTAATATTCTAAGATTCTTTTTACATAAAGTTTGTCTTCATGTGCAATGTGTCCCAAAACCCAGTCATATAAAAAACGCACAAATTGAAGTGCCGTAGAAAATGTGGCTTTATCGAATTCGTGAGTCGTATTTAAAATCTTATGGATAAAATCTTCGTGAGCTCTTTTGTGTGAAGCGAAGTTTTCATATTCTGCAGCTCGCATGATAACTTCTTCATCATGAAAATGTGTTCGTACATATTCGACACATTCTTTTAAAGTCCCGGACAAAGACATTTGCCAGCCGTCTTTATCTTTGTTTTTCATTAAATCTTCGTAGAGTCTGTTGCAAAGGTCTACAAGCTTCTTATGCTGACTGTCAATTACCGGAATGCCCAGCTCAAACTTGGGATCCCATGCAATGTATGTTTTTCCGCTTTCTTCAGATATCATATTATTCTCCTTTTGAATGTTGGATAAAAGTGTAATCATTACAAAAATGAGTCTACTATAATAAAAAAAACGACTATGTCAAGTAAGCTTAAGTATTATAAACAATCTTGCAGATTAAATTTAAAAAAATAGAAATGTAAACTTTATTTCGGTGTTAAAATTGAACTTCTTATTTTTTGGAATTGGTTTGACTAAAAAATTTTCTTTTTATTCATAAAAAAGCGGAGTCTGCAATAGAACAAACTTCCGCTCATTTGTAGTTGCTTTATTTGTCTGTCAAATCTTGAATCATTTCAACTGAAAGTCCTGTTAGGTTTGCTACTTGTTCTAATGTTAAATTCATTGATAAGGCATTCTTTGCAGTTTCAACGGCTTTTTGATATGCACCTTGCGTGATTCCCAAAGAAATGCCTTCGTTACGCCCGGCAAAAAAGCCATCTTCAAAGGCTTCACTTCTCTGTTTTCTTTCAGTTCATTAATTGAGTCATCAATCTTTTTTGTTAATGTGGAATCTGCAGGTTCATGCTCACCGTGTCTGCAAGCCAAAACCAGTTTTTATCCGCAAAAAAGAGAATCCCCTCTAACTTTTCCAAACTTAGAACCAAAGTTATATTTTTGTGCCGGTTTACCCGGCAAATTAGATTTTAACCTGGAATGATTTTATAAAACTTTAAAGCAAAGTTTATTGCCTTCTGACAGTTTTCTTGACTTTCGATGTTTATGTAGTATAATATTTTGTTTCTTTGTAAGTAAATAAAGATAAATAAAGTAAAGGAGAAAGTCATGACAATTACAGAAAAAATGTATTTATCTGATGGTTTTTCTCTTGACAACAAAGTGGTACTAAGTACAATCAGCTCACAGCTCACAGCTCACAGCTCACAGCTCACAGCTCACAGCTCACAGCTCACAGCTCACAGCTCACAGCTCACAG
>JBGUUT010000024.1:0-8191 GCA_045133795.1 Spirochaetota bacterium | reverse complement strand
TTCCACCTCAAAAATAATTTTTATTCACTTGCGTTAGATAGGCGAAACAGGGAAATACATTAAAACTTACGTTTATTTTACTATTTTTGCAATTTCACTCTTACTAAATCCCTTTGATAACAAAAAAAATAGACAACATATATCGTTTTGAGTAAAATGCTAATACGACTTCATGGTTTTGAATCTCCTCTTTGATGTGGTAGTTATTGAGCTTATTCATACTATGAAGTTTTTTTATTTTGTTGCACTTGATTTTTATATATACCCTATCCGGCTGTAACTTTTACCGTTACAAACACTCGTGACGAAGACGGTACATGGTTGTATCCTTCTAATGTAGTACAAGCAGATAATATTGCCATTATGAATAAAGTTGCAGACATTACAGATGGACTTGAAACTGCTGAGGACAAAGCAAAGGCTATTCACGATTGGATAGTATTAAATGGAACCGTGTAAACATCGGTATCGGAGAAAATGCAAATTGGCGTGTTCCGGAATTGGGACATGTCATTTTTTTATTCCAACTCAAAAACACCCAGACCTCAATTCTGTTTTGGGATAGAGGTCTGGGGGGTTTTTGAGTTATTAGAGATACCTCTACTATATTACAAACGAAAACCTTTTTAGCTACAAACGTATCTGCTTATAAGTTACTGACGAAAAATTTATAACACTGTAATTTTTTGCATAAAAAAATAGTTTTTTAAACTGCATATCAAAAAACAAAAAAAGCTTGTCGGTTTTATCCGTACAAGCTTTTTCTTATTTGTTATAAAATAGGGTAGACAATTAGAAAATTGTTACTCTCAAAGGATTAACGGTTTTTCCCCATTGACGAACTTCATAATGCAAGTGTGTACCGGTAGAACGTCCTGTATTTCCCATTTTACCGATAATTGCACCGCTGTTTACCCATGCACCGTCTTTTACCTGAATGCGGTCTAAATGCCCGTATAACGTCACATATCCACCCGGATGTTTGATTCTAATCATATTACCGTAAACCCATGACCATCCGCTATAAATAACAGTTCCTGCAGCAGCAGCATATATATTTCCGCCGTTTCTATTTGCAATATCTACACCTTGATGAAAATTACTTACACCGGTCCAAGGGTCTTTTCTGTAACCATACATAGAAGTAAATCTACCGTAAGCCGGACGGCGGAAATATTCTCCTAACAACATTGAACGAGTAAGAGAATCAAACTTAACACCAGGCACAAAAAGCTTCATAGCCTCAACATTGTCATCTGAAAGACCGTTGATTTTACAAAGCTCTTCTTTTTCAAAATTATATTTTTCAGCTGTTTTTTCTAAATCTGATTTGTCTTTTATATTAATAGTAATACCGTCTTGATTCGGAATTTGTATTTTCATGCCTGCACGAACTATCGATGCACACGAAATATCGTTTATATTAACAAGAGTTACTTCATCCATACCAAAACGTCTGGCAATAGAATGAATAGATTCTCCGGATTTAATATAATAATCAAAGTAGGTTACCGGAACTGTAGTTGAATCCGGCTTATAAGCTCCACCGAGTCCGTTATCTTTGTAACGTGATGAATACTCTAACGTTTTTTTCAATGTTCTGCCGGATACAAGCAAATCTGAAGTATTTTTAGACATTGAAAATAATGCAATTGCAAAACCACAAAAAATAACTCCTAGCATCGATATTAAAAAGTATTCCCATTTTTCTATAACTACAGACTCTTTCTTACCAGAAGATATTCTTTGTTCTTTCTCCAACACACTATTTCTCCGCACTCAAATATTTTAAAGGGTTATCCCGTTTATTATTCTTTAGTATTTCAAAGTGTAAATGAGGTCCTGTACTTCTTCCCGTACTTCCGACGAGACCTAGAACAGTTCCTTTTTTAACACATTCCTCTTTTTTTACATTAATCTTATTTAAATGTCCATACATTGTTACAATATTATTATCATGTTTTAATAAAATAAAATTACCGTAAACATTAGACCAACCGGTATAGGCTACAACACCGTCATTCGGAGCTTTTACCGGAGTATTCATTGCTCCTCTTATATCCAAACCGGTATGAAAATCTTTCACACCTGTAATAGGGTCGCTTCTTAGACCGTAAGAGGAAGTAATCGCTCCTTTTAATGGCCATGAAAAAATACCTGATGTAGTGATATTTTTTCCTTTTGAATTATTTATTTTCGCAGAATTAACACGTGCAGCCTGCTTACTTTTTGTTTGATAAAATTTTTCACGTTCATATTTTGTCATTCCGGAATCAGGAATAAATAATTTCATTCCGGACTTTATATTTATATCGGACAAATTATTACAATCTACAATCTTTTTCCATGAAACTCCGTAACGTTCAGCTATTTTATAAATAGAATCATTTGCTTTTACATTAATTAATCTTCCGTCTTGATTAGGGATTATTACAATATCACCGGTTTTTATATCTGACGGACGTTTTAAATTATTTATTAAAATTATAGTATCTGCTTTTAAACCATATTTAGCAGCTAATTTCTTCAATGATTCATTATTTAAAACACGCTTTTTTGTAAAAGAAAAAGGACGTGTAATTTTATCTAATGCTTCTTTCGTTGTATTATCTTTCTTTTCTTCTTTATACAACGTTGCTAAATCTTCCAAAAGTAAATTACTTGAATCAATATCATAAGGAAGTTCAAATTTATTAGAAGCAGCTTGCGGTTCGGCAATTGCTGCTTTCGAAATTGAAATAGTTATAAAAAACAATAATCCTGCAAAAAATAATATTATAGCTCCGTAATAAGCATAGACAGAACCTATAGATGATTTTTTTGACTGATTAACATAAGAATTTCTTCTACTTTGTTTTTTACTTTTTCTTCTTGCTGATTTTCTCGTTTGTAACGGATATTCCCAACATATACTTGAATAAATATTATTGCTTTTATACATACCACATTCCTTGATTTTATTTGGGATGCGGTTTCTTTTTCGTCAATGAAAAGTTAAAAATTGAATTTGAAAAAATATTATTTAATTAATTATAAATGCTCGTTTAATTCACCGGAAAGAAAGATTCTTCCGTTATCATCGATTATAATCATATTCATAGTTTTCATTAAAAACAAAGCTTTTTCTATTGAATCAGAGAAGTCTGTATCATTAAAAGTCGGCCACAAATTCACAGATACCGGACGGTGAAGATATTCATCAAAAACAACTAATACTTCGGACATTGTCTTACCGGGAACTTTTTTAATATAAAGTTCCAATAACGGACAAACCGTATTTACTAATAATAACAGCGGATTATCGGCAAATCTTTTGATTTTTCTTCTTAACATTGCAAAAACCTTTTCGGAATTATCAAAAGGGCTTCCGTGTCCCGGAAAAATCTTTTTATAATCTCTTGCGGCAAGTTTCTCATAAGTCTTATCTAAAACTGACAAACTGAATAATAAATCATCATAATAGTCAACTTGTGGTACTATATTTTGATAAAGAGTATCACCGGAAAACAAAATATTATTATCCAATTCTATTGATATAGAATCACCGGTATGGCCGGGAGTTTCGAGAAAACGAATATTTCTATTATCGATATTAAAGCAATCTCCATCTTTTACCTTTATATGAATAGGGGATGACTCTGCAATATCTTCAATATCATCATAAAGAGCGTATTGTCTCTTTTTCTCCACATACTGCTGCGTTCTTATACTGCCGATTATTTTCACTTCTGAGAAATAATTTAAAAAATGTATGTTCCCGCCGACATGGTCCGAATGTGAATGTGTATTAATAATATATTTTACATCATTCGCTGTAAGTCCAAAGTCTTTTAAAGCTTTCAAATTTTCTTTTGCTTGATGAGGATGACCTGTATCAATGATAATTCCGTCTTTTTGTTGTATAAAATAAATATTGCTGCTCTTCTTTCCCTGTAACAAGAATATTCCGTTATCAACTTCTATCAAAATATCACCACCCAAAAATAACAGTTATAATGGTTGCCATAATTTCCAATACCATTGAAGAAAAAGCTCTAAATTATCATTAAAATAATTTTTTATAAGCAAAGCTGCTTCTTTGCCTACATATCGATAATGCCACGGCTCATAACGATATCCGGTAAAATATTCCATTCCACGAGGAAAAGATAAAATAAAACCGTATTTATAAGCGTTATTTTTAAGCCATATTCCTTCCGGATAATCTGCAAAAGATTCATCCAAAAGATTAAAATCTATTGCTGTTCCCAATTGATGTTGTGATGTTCCCGGTCGTGCACTTATACGTTGTGCTTCAGTCATCCCAAATTCTTTTACCCAATGCATAAAAACATTATGTTGAGTATTATATGACCTAAATGCTGAAATCACCTGCAAATTACAATTTTGTAATTGTGCCGCTTTTTTCATTTCAATTAATGCGTCTAAGGTATTTTTGCGAATTTTTATATTTGTTTTTGGAGAAAGTTTTTTCCCGTCAAGGCTTTCTAAATCTTCCGGAATATAATCTTTATCAAGACTATATTTTTTATTAGGCAATAATAACATTTCAGAATCAAACGAACTTTTTTTCAATAAATCAAAAAAAGCTTCTTTTTCTATATTATCTAAATCACATTCTTTCGGCATAGATTGCAAAACAAGCTGTTGAAAAAAAAGCCTTTCACTGTCATTATTTTTTAATAACTCTTTTATTTTATTTTTTTTTAAGATTGAAGAAAAATAATCAGAACTTAAACTTTCAAAAACTTTAAACGGAATTGTTATAATTGGAAGTCGATACTGTTTTTCAAGCCACAGTGATAAAGTTCCGTTAATTTGTATTTCCGGGTAAATATTTGTAATTCCAATTTTTTTAAATTGTGAAACACAATCTTGAATAGGGGCGGAATAATTTCCCGTATAAATATTTTCTATATCGTTTCTTACCAAAAAAACTATTGTCTGTTCATTAAAAGAAGAATGGTTTTGTTTAAAAAAATCAATTACGCTTTCAGTCAATTTATTTGAACCGGTGACAGTTGTACAATTAACCTTTTGCGTAATATAAAAAAACGATTGTTGATAATTTTCCGGAAAACTACGCAGCCAATATTTATCCACTTCATTATAAGATAAAAACACTGCAAAAATTTCGGCTGTCTGTGAAAATGTTTCGATTTTATCTTTTATACTTAAAACATTGTTTTCCAATTGCTCTTTTGTTTCAATCAAATCATCAAAAATGAATATTAAATTATTTTTTCCTTTTCCAATGGTTTGAAAAAACAAATTGT
This sequence comes from Spirochaetota bacterium, assembly GCA_045133795.1. Classification (GTDB taxonomy): domain Bacteria; phylum Spirochaetota; class GWE2-31-10; order GWE2-31-10; family GWE2-31-10; genus RGIG8597. The sequence goes on along the minus strand of JBGUUT010000024.1, from coordinate 2,915 downwards.
TTTCATTTACTTTAACTACGTCTAAGGTTGTATCTTGCACAGAAAATAAAGTAAATGAAAACAACAAACAAGAAAACAAAACAATTAATTTTTTCATTTTAATTGATTAATAATTAAAAGATTTTTGTCCTGACATACCGAAATTGAAAAATAACTGTCTTCATTTTTCCACAATTCAACATTCTTTACATTACCGTCAATCCAATAATCACTTTCCTTTGTAAGACGTTTTCCGTCCTTATCCCAAAAAGCAATTCCGCTTCTGATAAATAAATGATTATATCCGGAAGAAACGGTCATATCTTCTTCTATTTTATAATTATAAACTGCAGCATAATAGTCATCGATAACTTTGACATCTGACACCAAAGAAAGGTTTGAAACTTTTTCTTCCGACACCTTCACAGAAGGGACGTCACTATTTTCAATATTAAAAATCCCCAACTTCTCATAAGATGAACAATATAATTTATTGTTAATTATATTCATACTGATAGGGAAGTGATTACCTATAACATTATTTACGGCTTCCTCTTTTCTTAAGAAAGAAATTGTTTTAGCTTCCAAATCATAGTTGTAAACATGAACTCCAAAATTATTTTCATGTGATGACAAATAAACGTTATTATTAAATACCTGTACTAAATATGGACTCATTGTTTCTTTTGTTTCTGCAGAAATAAAACTTTTTTCTTTATCTGTATAATAGTCGTAATCCGCAGCAACTTTGCCGTTTTCCAACGGAATTATAAATAAACGCTTATTTCCTGTAACAAAAAGCTTATCGGTATCTGCATAAATCTGGCGTGCTACATTTCCGGTACTTTTTTCTGCATCTGTAGTTACATCTGTCGATTCATCGTCGCTGACTCTGTATGAAGTTAATTTATCTAAAGGAGTGGCTGTTACAATTGTTTTAGTTGCAGTATCAAAATTTAAAATATAATACATTCCATCAATATCACTGTTATCGGAACAAGATACACAAACAATAATAAATAAAGATGTTCCACTCGACGTTAATGAAAAACTTACCGGAATAAGTGAATAATCAAGTTTAGATAAATTAATTCCTTTCGGTCTGATTGTATCTGCCGGTAATTTCAACGCAATTTTTTCACTTTCAGACAACGCCTTAGAATTCTTAGGTGAATTACTTGATAATGTCCCCGATTTTCCTTTACTGCTAAGATCCTTATTAAATAACTCTGAATATTCATTTAAATTAATGCAATAAACATAAGATTTCTTATCTAAAACATACAACATATTATCTTTTTTCTGACTTTGCATAGGAAGCGATAATCCTGAAATCACATTATAAGGAGCAATATCGACTTCATCGGTTCGCGGTAATCCGTCACACGAAGATAGCATTACAGAACAAATAACAAAAAGAATGGATAAATAATTTAGACGCATATAAAACCCCACATTATTCCGGCACAAAATATATTCTTAATTAAAGACACTACTTTTTAAGTTTCATGTTTATACCAGAAAAAACTTATTTTTCAAATAAAACGATATAAAAAGGGAAAAAAACTTAAATTTCGAATTATTTTTCATCTGACGGAATAATTCTTTTAGATAATTTCAAATATTTAACCATCAAAGAATACATTTCTACCATAGATGAAATAAATTCTTTAGTTCCCGGTCCTTTTATATTTCTGATATTTGAAATTTTCTGAGGCGGCTGAGACTTATAATCTTTTAAAACCTCTTCCATTCTTGCTGCAAAACCATGAATACATGAAAAACAGTGACGTAAATGCATATTAACTGTTGAATTTATTTCACTAGTCAACATTCTGATTTTCTTTTCAGTAATAGAGCTTTTAGGCGTAGACATTAAACTTTCTAAAGTATTTAAAGAACACTCCGGATTACTTGTTATTTCTTTTTCTGTCGCTAAACTTTCAGCTTTTAACTCGTTTACTCTGAAATAAGCATCAGAAAAATCTCTTTGAAAATCTTTGTCATTAAATAAACCGTTTACTAAGAAAATATTTATTTGTTCTTTATAATTATCTTCATAAACCTTTATAAAAGTTTTGGCTACTCTTAATGCTTGCATTCCTTTCAGTTCTAAATTACGTTCATCCAAAAGAACTACTAAATCATCCGTATAATCCACAATTCGTTCGACTTGGACATTTTCAAACAATTTTGATATTTCATTTTGAATAGATTCATTATTAAAAATATTTAATGCATCTTCTTTAGTCTTTGCAAACATTGCCGTTATTTCTTTCCTGAAATTATCAAGAATCGTCACATATTCAGCTGATACTTTTATTTTCAAATACGGATCACTGTCGATATATCGAATAACATTAAGAATAATATCCGGTGACAATTCATTTTGCAACAATTTGAAAATCGTATTTATTGCATTTTTTATTTTCTCAACAACTGTTTTTAAATTATCTTCACTATATCTGCCAACTAACTTTTCTATACTGTTATTTGAATTCTCGGGATATCGCCTTAATGTAACTATTGTATAATAAAAATCTTTTAAATCATCACAAATTCTTGTCGCATCACAATCTTTTAAAACTGGATTTTTGGGAAGGTTAGGATTGAAACTTAAATCCATTTTTATAAAAAAAGATTCAAAATCAAAGCTTACAAGATGATATAAGTGATAAAAGAAATTGTACTCTTCTTCTACTTGAGGAATATTTTCACGTTGATAATTTTTCTTAAAGTTCACAAAATCATGATCTATAACTTCCAATGTCTTTTGTGGATTGGTTGATTCTTGAAGCCTTTTTACAATCAGATTTTTTTCAAAACTATCTTTCTTCTTTTTTAATTCTTCAGATAAAAAACTGTCTATATAAAAATGTAAAAATAATTTTCTTCTATTTTCATCTTTATGAAACAAAGTTTTATCAAAAAAATCC
>JBGUUT010000023.1:0-19256 GCA_045133795.1 Spirochaetota bacterium | reverse complement strand
TGTTGGTTCCTGGCTCTTAGGAGGAGTGTGTTGTTAGTGGGGAGTAGAACATGCTGAGTTAAAAGAAGGGGCGGTTAGCTCAGTTGGGAGAGCGTCTGCCTTACAAGCAGAATGTCGTCAGTTCGATCCTGGCACTGCCCATTTTCTCTCTCTTTAATTTAGAGAGAAAAGTTATATTTATTAAACCGGGCGGTTAGCTCAGTTGGGAGAGCGTCTGCCTTACAAGCAGAATGTCGTCAGTTCGATCCTGGCACTGCCCACTTATAAAATAAGGCGATTGTTTTCAATCGTCTTTTTTTATAATTACTACGTTTATGCTGATACAATGTCTGAATTTCCTAATTGGGAAAAGGATAAATATCTTTATTATGGAAAAGTTTGATAAACTTGTAGAAATTATAGCTACCCTACGTGGACCTAACGGTTGTCCTTGGGATAAAAAACAAACCCACCAATCACTTTTACCTTTTTTATTTGAAGAAAGTAACGAAGTTGCTGATACTATTATAAGCAATGATTATAATCATTTACGGGAAGAACTCGGGGATTTGTTACTTCAAGTAGTTCTTCATTCTCAAATAGCAAAAGAAAACGGACATTTTTCAATCTCAGATGTTATAGATTCGATTTCAGAGAAGATGATTCGTCGTCATCCGCATATTTTTTCTGATGTAAAAGTAGAATCAGAAGAAGAAGTAAATCGTTTGTGGGATGAAATTAAGAAGCAAGAACGAAAAGATATAAAGACTCAAAATGATTCAATTTTGGATAATGTCCCGGAAAAATTATCAGCTTTACCGAAATCAAAAAAGATTCAGAATGAAGTAATAAAAAACGGCTTTGATTGGCCTAAAGAAGATTATTTATCTGTTCTTGGAAAAGTAAAAGAAGAGATTGAAGAAATAGAAGATGCGATTAATGGTGGAGAGTTTGAGCATATAGAAGCTGAAATTGGCGATTTGTTGTTTGCGACTATTCATTTGGCAAAACACTTAGATGTGGATGCAGAAACGGCTTTATTTAAGTGTAATAAGCGTTTTTCAGAAAGATTTCGGTTAGTGGAAATTTTAGCAAAGATTTCTGATGATAGAAAAAAATTGAAAGATTTTACTCATGAGCAGTTGTTGGAATTTTGGCGAAATGCAAAGATTTTGCTTTCAGAATCATCTTTTGATAATGCATTAGAAAATCTTAAAAAAAAATATGAGCAAGGGAATAATGACTAATAAAATTGTAATATTATTAATCAGCTGGATGGGGATAAATGTTTCAAAATATTGAAGATACTCTGGATTATATATATTCTTTCACAAACCTTGAAAAAGCAGGTACATCTACATCATGTTATTCTTTAGATAATATAAGAAATATTTTAGAATGTTTGGGAAATCCTCACAGTAGACTTAAATGTATACATATTGCGGGTACAAAAGGTAAAGGCAGTACGTCTTTATTTATAACTAGGCTTTTACTTGAATGTGGTTATAATACGTTAACATTTACTTCCCCTCACTTGGTAAGAACAAATGAGCGTATCATGTACAATATGATGGAGATTTCTGATGACAATTTAATAGAAATCACTAATTCATTAAAAAACATTTTTGAGAAGAATCAATTAACGCCGACAACTTTTGAATTTTTTTTCTTAATTGCAATTATGTATGGGATTCAAAAAGATGCGGATTATTTTGTAATTGAAACAGGATTGGGCGGCCGACTTGATTGTACTAATGTTATTGTTCCTGAAATGTCTGTAATTACAACTATCGGTTTTGATCATATTGAGATTTTAGGTAGTACAATAAAGCAAATTGCAAGTGAAAAAGCCGGAATTATAAAACCAAAATCTCCGGTTATATTTGGTAAACAGCGATATAGATGTAGCAGTGTGTTTTCAAATATTGCAAAGAAGCAATTATCTCCTTTTTATTCAGTAAAAAAGCTTTATAAAGTGAGAAATATTCGATATTCCGAAGAAGGAGTTGCTTTTTCGTTTAAACGAAAAGACAAAGATGAAATAAACTTTCTTTTGCCGTTTTATGGAAAACATCAAATTTGGAATTTTCTTACGGCATTGGAATGTGTTTTACAGATATCTCCGAATCTTATAGAGCATTTAAAAATATATGGTTCTATAGATTTGAATATTTCCGGACGGATTGAGAAGCTTTCAGTTGAGCAGAATCTTTTTATTGATACGGCACATAATAAAGAATCTATTGACAGTTTGGTTGTTGCACTGGGAAAACATTTCCCAAAGAGAAAATGGGATATTTTGTTTAGTGTGTGTGATACAAAAGATGTTCAGTATATAAGCAAAAAAATATCGAAAATAGCGAATCAGGTTTTAGTAACGAATCTTTCTGCGTATAAACAAGCTGATATTCAATTATTAGCGAGTGAATTGCAGAAGTATTCTTGTAAGATAGAAGTTATTCCTGAGCAAGAAGAGGCTTTTGATATTTTTATGAGAAATTCCAAGTATTCTAATGCAAAATTAGTGACAGGTTCTTTTTATTTATCTGGTCCGTTTAAAGAATGGTATTTTAATAAATTTTCCTAAGGCGATTTTTTCTTATCATATTTTATTAATGCTGCACTAATAAAGAAATATATGGAGAATGGGAATAAAGGAGTGAAAAGTAAAATAATTCCTAATGTAAGATTATATTTCTTTAAAAAAATCGCATTTTTCTTATTAAAACAAAATGTTTTGTTGGTATTAAATGTATTATGCGGACATTTATACGGAGGAATTGAAGATAAGCAAATCCAGTTTTTATTTTCAGATTCTTTTATATTACAATGACATGAAAGCATATATAAACCTTTGTATTATATTTCCTCAACTATAAAGTTATAGCTTTACTTATAAAAAAACAAAGGTAATTCATTATTAGAATATTTTTTTACTTAAAAAAAGTCCTTTATTTAATAATTTGTTAATAGGAGAAATTTAATTTTTTGCATATAAATAATTTTATATAATTTTTTGTATTAAATATTTATTTTGACAATAAGGGAAATGAATGGCAAATATCCTTGATTATATAAAATGGCGTGGCGATTTAGATTTTTCTTCATCGGACTTTAATGAGATTGATAATTTAATTTTATCTCAATTAGCATATATTGATTTTGACAAAATCGTTCCTGATAATAACAAAAATGTAGTTACTTTGAGAGATGCAGCTACTCTATTTTTTACAGCTCATAATGAAGAAAATATTGTTTTAGGCTCTCTATTGCCTAAAGACATTATTACATTATTAAAACTTGCCGCAGAGAGCATTCGTTTCGGTGAGTTAAAATTGTCGTGTTATGTGAATCATATTGATAAAGAAAGACAGGAACAATTTTCAGCATTAACATTTGAGTTAAATGACGGGCTTTTCATTGCTTTTCGCGGAACAGATGATACGTTAGTCGGCTGGAAAGAAGATTTTAATATGTGTTTTATAAATCCTGTTCCGTCACAAGAAGAGTCTGTAAAATATTTAGATTATGTACTTTCACTTTATGCAAAATGTTTAGGAAAAATACGTATCGGCGGGCATTCTAAAGGCGGTAATTTAGCAGTATATTCAGCAACTTTTTGTTTAAAAAAGTTTAAGGAAAAAATTATTGCAGTTTATAATAATGATGGGCCCGGATTTAATGAATCAATGATAAAAAATCCGTTATATCAAGAAATATTAAATAAAGTTACGACTTTTGTTCCTCAGACATCTGTTGTCGGAATGCTTTTAGAACATGAAGAACCGCATATTGTAGTTTACAGTACAGCGAAAGGTTTATTTCAACATGATGTATTTTCATGGCAACTTATGGGAAAATCTTTTACCAGAACATTATTAAGTGAAAGCAGTCGTTTTCTAGATAAAACATTGAAAAATTGGTTAGCAAATATGGATAACTCACAAAGAATGCATTTTGTAGATGTGTTGTTTGAAGTTTTATCAGCAGGAGAAATTGAAACTTTAAGTGATTTTGAAAAAAATGCCACATTTAAAACTATTCAAGCATTAATAAGTATGAATAATGAAGACAAAAAGTTTTTATTTCAGGCAATAAGAGCATTTTGGGATATCGGAAAAAATAATTTTAAAGAGCAAATACAGAACAAAACAAAGAATCTAAATTTTAATTATTTTAAGGGATATTAAATTAGGTCAAAATGTCCTAAAAGCAAATTATTTAGGACATTTCAATTTTTTTATAACTTATTTTTAATAAAGTTGTTTTCCGTTGACAAAAACATGCTCAATGGAAATATCAGATGTAATTTTATTAAATGGAGAAAACTTAGCTTTTGTTTTGGCATTTTCAGCGTTAAAAGTAGTTGATTTCTTTTGCAACAAAACAAGATTGGCGTAGTTACCTACTTCTATATTTCCATGTGACTTTATGTTAAAAATTTTATAAGCACTTGTAAGTTTGTCAATTACTTCTTCTAATGTAACAACATTGTTTGAAACAAGTTTATTTAGGGCAAAAAAAGCAGTCTCAAGTCCCGGAAAGCCTGACGGCGGATTATCTGATTTTTTTTCTTCTAATAAATGCGGAGCATGGTCAGTACCGATACAGTCAATTTGATTATCTTTTAGAGCATTTTGCAATGCAGAAGTGTCTTTAGCGTGACGAATCGGCGGATTTATTTTTGCAATAGCTGAAGATTCGAGAGATTCCAAATTTAAAACTAAATGATGAGGTGTCGCTTCTAAATAGATATTAAAACCTTCATCACGCATTTTTAAAGCTTCATCCAGCCCATCTTTAGATGATAAATGACAAATATAAATCTTAGCTTTTTCTTTATATTTTTCCGCAGCTTTTTTGATTTTACGTATAGCTTCACTTTCGGCTATTGTAGGACGATTTGCTTCGTGTTGTTCAAGTGTTGTAAAAGGTAAATCTTTCAGTAAGGAATTTTCTTCTCCATGAAAAAGAACAGGCAAACCGGTAGCAAATGCCTTTTCTACTGCATCAAGATTTTTAACTAATAAAGAACCAGTAGAGGCACCTAAAAAAACTTTTATTCCGAGAACCGGAATTGCCGCATTTTGACAATTATTGAGAATATCTGTTAATTGGTTGCAGTTGTCTTCCGTAAGACCTAAATAAAAGCCGAAATTAACTAAACTGTTTTTTTGGGCGATTTCATTTTTTTTCTGTAGTATATTAAAATCTATTGCAGCTGGAGAGTTGTTGGGCATATCGAGTACGAAAGTAAAACCTCCTGCCAATGCAGCACTGCTTCCGCTTTTCCAGTCCTCTTTAATCTCCGCACCGGGAGTTCTGAAATGAACATGCGGATCTATAAAACCGTAAGAAACATAAGCATTTTGTCCGTCAAAAACTTTTGTTTCTGAATCAGCGGTAATTGCCGGAGAAACTTCGACAATTTTGTCATTATCAATCAATATTTTTGTATCAATGAAATTACCGTTAATAAATGCGTTTATATTAGTAATTAGAGTTTTCATCGGTACTCCTAGAATGAATGAATTACACCGTGAGAGTCGCGGTGATATTTTCCGAATTCTTTTGATTTTACTAATACGTTATAATCAAAAACCGGACCATCGGCACAAACACGTAGTCCGATATCATCAAGAACGCAAGAGCCGCATAAACCTATTCCGCATTTCATATAGCGTTCCATTGAAATTCTAATTCTTATCTCCGGTTGTAATTTACGTATTTGTTCGGCTGCTATTACCATCATTTTTTCCGGACCGCACATATAAACACTGGTAAACTTTTGTTTAGAGAAAATCTCTTCTAAATCTTTTGTAACAAAACCTTGAATTTCGCCGGTATTGTCATCAGTATAAAAACGAGATTCAAAACGTTCTGTTTTACGTGGTAAATCTTGTGCAAATGCAGATAGAGAATTAGTTCTTGCTCCTAACAGAGCTGTTGCTTTTATATCAGTTTTTTCAAGTACATATTTTGTTAAATTATAAACTGGAGCAATTCCGACACCACCGCCTATAATTAATATATTTTCATCATTTGCACTGATGTCAAAAGTATTTCCCAAAGGACCGGTTAATCCAACATAAGTTCCTATTTGAGCATTATCAATAAGGTCAGCTGTTACATTACCGCGTTTTAATACAGTAAAACCGATAACTTTTCCGTCAAAATGAGAAACGGAAATTGGTTTCTGACCTAGTTTTGTTCGTAACATATAAAATTGTCCGGGAAGAACATTGATTTTATTTGTTTTAATATCTTCTTCAATATTAAAGAAAAATGTTTTTTGTTGATTATCAGTATTGTGGTCCTCAATTTTGATAATTGGATATGTTTTTTCAATCAATTGCTTATTCATGATTATCTCCTTATTGTTTGTGAGCAATACCGACTAAATCATCGTAACTCATTTTCTTGTCAGACAAATACGCATCAATTCCGTCATTAATCTTTTTAAAAATTTCTTTACCTTCGATTATAACGCCCGTACCTACTCCGTAGATTCTGGCTCCGGCGGCAATCATTTGAATTGCATCTTCTGTAGTTGTAATTCCACCCATTCCTAATATTGGAATATTCACATTTTTATAAATGTCATAAATACAGCGAATTGCAATCGGTAAAATTGCAGGACCGCTGACACCGCCGCATTTATTACTTAATTTTGGTTGATATGTATGAATATCAATTAACATGCCCGGACCGACAGTATTAATTGCAGTAATACCGTCAGCTCCGGCATCCTCACAACTTTTTGCGATTCGGCCGATATTAGGAAAGTTCGGAGATAATTTTACAAGTATAGGCTTTTTTACTGCCGGACGAACTGCTTTTACTACTGATGCCGCAGTTTCCGGAGTTGCACTGAAAGCTAAACCGAATTCATCGGCAACGTTGGGACAAGAAATATTTAATTCAATAATATCAACACTTTCTTCATCTAACATGATAGCAGTATCTCTGAATTCTTCCGGAGTTGCACCGAAAACGGAAGCTATAACAACGGCATCGCTGTTTTGACGTAAATATTTTAATTCTTTATTTGAGTTTTCAATACCTGTTGAAGAAAGACCTACAGCGTTTAGTAGACCGTGTTCGTAAACTTGTGCAACCGGTGTTGGATGACCGTTGCGTTCTTTTTTTGAGATAGATTTACAGGTGATTCCGCCGGCTCCGTTATTTGCTACATTTGCCATAGAACATCCGGTAACACCTAATATACCGGAAGCTAATACTCCGTTACGTGGAAAGTTAACTGTTCCAAATTTTATTGCCATAAATACTCCTTGATTATGTTTTAATGTTTTGAATCTTCATAATATTTTGGTGTATATAATAAAGGACGATTCATATTTTCATAATAAAATTTATTAATTCCCAATTGTTCTAAAATTGATTTTTTGGAAACTGATGTATTTATCAAAGATTTTAATTTTTCAAAAACGTCAGCAGGTCGCGGATATTCTTCAATTTTAACATCGCTTATTTTTAGATGATTAATCATTGTTTCAATAGCATTATCCAAAGAACCTATTTCATCAGCGAAGTTTATATTTTTTACAGCTTGATTCCCAGACCAAATTCTTCCTTCAGCAACTTGAGGAATAATTGTAGAATCAATTTCACGATTTTCGATTACATGAGATGTAAATTCGTCATAAATCATTTTTGAAGAACGTTTAATTAGTTCTAATTCATCGGTATTAGGTTCTTTAGCGAAAGAAAAAATATCATCCATTGAATATTTTTTGATGGTATTAAAATTGACTCCCAGCTTTCCGCTTAGTTTTTCAATATTCATAAACATTGACACTACACCTACTGAACCGGTGATGGAAAAAGGGGATGCAAAAATTTTATTTGCAGGCAAACTAAGGTAATATCCACCGGATGCAGCATATGCCCCCATTGAAACATAAATAGGCTTATGTTTCTTCAATTCCATTAATTTTTGATACATGATTTCACTGGCTAATGCACTTCCGCCCGGAGAATTAATTCGTAAAATAACACCGCGTATATTAGTGTCATTTTTGATTTTTTCAATGTCTTTAGTGAAACTTTTTTCTCCTATGAAACTTTCACCGTTATAATTTTCTGCTGATTCTCCGTTTATAATCTGGCCGTCAACATAAACAACTGCAATTTTATTTGATGAAATTGCGTTATCTGTTAAAAGCGGAATATATGATTCTAATGAAATTTCATTTAATTTTTTTCCGGCAGAGATTTCAGATATAAACTCTTCACGACTCATTTTGCAATCAACAAGACCGTAATTAATTGCTTCATCCGGTATCATAAATCGTGTTTTATTAGCGGCAATCAAAGAATCAAGTACAGCAATATCAAGATTTCGATTTTTTGCAATCATTTCGATTTTAGAGTTATAAATATCATCAAAAACAAGTCTATATTGTGTTTCAAGTTGTTCGCTGATTGTGTTTCTGGTATAATTTTCGCCGCTTCCTTTGAAATCTCCCATATGTATAACATTAAATGTAATTCCGGCTTTATCAAATAAATTTTTACTGTAAGGAACTGTCATACTGTAACCTCCGATATTTAAAGAGGCTGCATTAGTATTTGGCATGGCGATTTTGTTTGCAGATGAACACAATGTATAAGCACTTCCCCCGGAATTTGAAAACCAAGCATAAACTTTTTTTCCGGATTTTTTGAATAATTGCAGTTTTTGTTCTATTTCATAAACATAGTTCATCGGATATTTAGTTAAATCACCATCAATTAAAATAAACTTAATTTTGTTATCAAAACGAGCTTTATCAATGGCGTTGGTAATATCTTTTAATCTGATTTTAGAGTTTGGAATGAGTAAAGAGACTTCTTGTGGCTTTTCAATTATATTTCCTGCATAATCTAAAACCAGAAAAGAATCTTTTTGTAAATCGGTATTAGATTGTGGTTGAAAAGTAAGTGCAAAGCTGATTACTATAAAAAATAATAAAAAACCACTGAACATCATTCCGGAAAAGAAAATAAAGAATGATTTAAAAAAGTTTTTCATATAGCTTCTCTCCTATTTATTCAAAATGCTCGCTGCTGGTTTTGTCTTTTAAAGCAAATTTAGTGAATTGATTTAAGAATATAAAATCAACATCTCCGATTGGACCGTTTCGGTTTTTACCAACTATAATTTTTCTCATATCAAATTTACTTGGACCGTCATTTTCTGTTAATTGTGATTGTTTTCTGTGAATAAACATAATTAAATCCGCATCTTGCTCAATAGAACCGGAATCTTTTAAATCTGACATTCTAGGAACACCGTCATCACCGCGAGATTCAACAAGACGGTTAAGCTGAGCTAAAGCGATTATTGGAATTTCAAGTTCACGGGCTAATGATTTTAATGATTTTGAAACAAACGCAACCTGCTCGTGACGAGGTAACTGTGCCATTTCTTCACCAACTGATACTAAACCGAGATAATCTATCATGATACATTCAACTCCGAATTCACGCTTCATCTTTCTGGCTTTACTACGTAATTCCATAATTGGAATATTTGGAGTATCATCAAAAATTATTGTAGATTTATAAAAATGATCGGCAACTTCTGCCAGTTGCCCCAAAGCTTGTTGCGGTAATGTACCTTTTTTTAGTCGTTGTTGATCGACTTCAGCTTCACTACAAAGCATTCTGAGCATAAGTTGAAGTTTGGGCATTTCGCAACTGAAAAAACCAATTTTTTTACCATGGCGTAAAGCCATATTATTTAAAATATTCAAGGCGAAAGCTGTTTTTCCGACAGACGGTCGAGCTGCAATTATAATTAATTCAGAATCGTGAAAACCATCGGTCATGTCATCCAAATCATAATATCCGGAAGGAATACCGGATATTTCTCCGTTATGCTTGCTTTGGTCGACAGCATATTTTATGGCTTCTCGTACAACATCTTTTACGGCAAATAATTTTGTTGAAAAAACATCATCGTTGATATCGAGAATCTTTTTCTCGGCACAGTCTACTAATTCTTTTATATTTTCCGGATTGCTGTAACTTTCATTTAAAATTTCACTGGAAATGGAAATTAATTTTCGAAGTGTAGATTTATCTTTTACGACTTTGGCATAGTATACGGCAAAGGCACTTGTCGGCTGTACGTCAAGTAGAAGAGATAAATATTCGGCACCGCCTGCACTGTCTAATGTTTTATTAACACGCATTTTTTCCGTAATTGAAACTAATTCTAACGGTAAATTCTCAGATTTTAATTCACGCATGGCCTTAAAAATACATTGATTACGAATATCAAAAAAATCTTCGGCATCCAATTTAACTTCTTCTAAATTGTCGAAAACTTCATTATATAAAAGCAATGAGGCTAAAACATATTTTTCTGCGTCCAGGTTTGAAGGAACGACTTTGGCTGTGTGAGATTTTGTTGTTTCCATATTTATCCCAAGTAAATTTCAAAAGGTATGTATGATTTTTTATTTAGATAAAAAAAAACTGACGAACTGTGACAATATCTCGCCATAGCTGTCAGTTTTTTCATATAAATAATATGATTATTCTGTATCAACAGTAGAGGCTGTATTTTCTGCTACAACTTCAGCTGTTTCTTCTTTTTTCTTTCTAGAAGGTCTTTTTCCTTCATTTTTCTTTTCTTCAACAAGTCCTTCAACTGTCAAAGGAATTTCTGCATAAATATCTTGGTACAAGTGAACAGAAATTTTATATTTACCAGCAACTTTGATATGGTCACTAATTTCAACATTTCTTTTGTCGATTTCGTAATTTTTAGCTGCTAATTCTTCTACAATTTGAGAAGTTGTAACTGTACCATACAATCTTCCTTTTTCTCCTGCAGGAATTTTTACTAAAATTTCTTCTGCTTCCAATTTAGCTTTTAATGCACCTGCATTTTCTTTTTTCTGAAGTTTTTTCTGCTCAATAGCAGCACTTCTTTTAGCTAAAGTATTTCTGTTTTGAAGAGTATAATCTACTGCAAATCCTTGAGGAATCAAGTAGTTTCTGGCATACCCTCTTTTTACGTCTCTTATATCACCTTCTTCTCCAAGGTTATATACATCTTTTACAAGTATAACTTTTGTTACGCTCATTACTTACTCCTTAGGCTTTTACATAAGGCAAAAGAGCAATCGCTCTAGCCACTTTTACTGCTGCTGCAATTCTTCTCTGATGTTTAGAACAATTACCACTCATTCTCTTAGGAATGATTTTTCCACCTTCAGTAATAAATCTTTTTAAAGTATCAACTTCTTTGTAATCAATTTTTAAGTTTTTATCAACGCAGAATCTGCATACTTTTCTACGTAAAAACATCTTTTTTCTGTTTTTTATTTGATCATTTTCCATTTTGTCTTTTGAAACAAAATTTTTTGCATCAATTCTTTCATCTTTTTCTTCAGACATTTAATATCTCCTTATTAAAATGGTATATCGTCAATATTATCAACACCGCCAAAAGGGTCCCCCATATCAGAAGATACCGGACTTCCAGCATCTCCCCAAGGGTCAGGAATGAATCCTGTATTTTTAGGTGTTGAAGATTGCGGCGGCATATTAGCAATACCGCTGTTATTCTGTGGATAACTAACTTGTCCGCCCTGCATATTCTGACCGCTTGCCGGTGAAAGAAATTGAATAGAATTAGCAATGACTTCAATTCTGGAACGAGTTTGATTACTTGCAGGATCTGTCCAACGATTTTGTCTCAAACTACCGCTTACAGCGATTTGACTTCCCTTTTTTAAATACTTCTCACAATTAGAAGCTTGATTTCCCCATATTGTGACATCAAAAAAGTTCGTAAAATCAGTCCATTCATTATTTTGCTTAATTCTTTCTCCGTTTGCTATAGAGATTCTTGCAACAGGTGTTCCGCTTGGAGTGTAACGCACTTCCGGATCTCTAACCAGTCTACCTACAAGCACAACAGAATTCAGGTCTCTTGACATAGCTTAGCCTTCCTGATTAAGAATAATATAACGCATTACACTTTTTGTGATTTTGAAAATCTTCTGAATTTCTACCCAAACAGACTGTTCTGCTTCAAGTAAAAATTGGCAGTAATGACCTTTTTTCTTTTTGTTGATTTCATAGGCAAGGTCTTTTACGCCCAAATCTTTTTCTTCAAGAATTTTCACACTGTGTTCTTTTAGTGTGTCATAAAGAAATGTCTTGCACTGATCAATAGCAGCCACTTCTTCATCGAAAACAATCATCATTTCGTACTTACGCATTTTTCCCCCTTATGGATATTAGGTTATTACACCAAGAGACTGTAATAATTTTTATTGTTGCCCTTTTAACACAACGATAATTAATTGTCAATCTTGAGGGATATAAAAATCACAATCTTATTTAATAAAATTAAAGTTATTGATTGAAAACGTGGTAGATTATTTTGAAAATAAAAAAAGTGCTTCTATGAAAAAAAACACAAAAGCACTTTTAGTGTATTAGAAATTATAAACTGCGACACTGGAAACTTTTTTCAATAACTTGTCATAAATAACAATCGTTATTCCCGATTTATTTTTTATTTGTTCTATTCCGTCAACTTTTATACTGCTGTTTTTCCCTTTTACGTCACTGACAAGCTTTATCGGAAGACGACCGATTTTGTATTCATGTTGTAATAGGACATCAGAAGCAACTCTGTTGTATACAATTTTTCCCTCGTCGATTATTGTAATACAATTGTTAGTGTTCACATTTATTCCTAAAGAATTAAAATGCATACTGTTTATATTTTTCTCAGAGGTTTTCACAATGAAAATGCAAGTGTTATCTATTGCTTCTTTTAATCACTCCTCTTTAGATTTTTTTTTTGAAAATAAAAAATTTAGGAAAAAAATAATTGAGTATTACAACAACTATTGCCATTATTAATTTTGAATAAATTCCCTCTGTAAAAAGGATTTCTACGGAAATATTCATCTTTTTAAAAATTTCATAAAAAATATTATCAAATCCCATTTTTGCCATTGTAGGAACCAAAATAATCTCAATAATTCCTGTAAAAAGTCTTGACACAAAAAAAGCAAAAGCTTCCTTAATAAGCAATTTTATTTCAAAACTTTTAGATTTGAACACCCATAATTTATTGGTAATAAATGCAAAAATTACAGCACAAAACCAACTTAGAGTATTTGACGTAAAAACAGTCATAGAAAGTATATGAATAAAATATATATACGATCCATATCCTACAACTGTAGTAAGAATACCAAAAAAAACGTATAAAATAAGCTCGTTTATTTCACTTTTTTTAGTCATTACAGCTCTCATGCAAATGTTCTTTGAGGATATAAATAGGTCGTTCTTTACCTTGAATATAAACTTTTGCCAAATATTCTCCTAAAATTCCAAGAGAAAAAAGTTGTAATCCTCCAATGAATAATAACAATACAACAATCGTTGCATATCCGGGAACATCTATACCAAATGCAAACTTTTGAATAATAACTATAATCAAATAAAAAATGGAAGCTACAGCTGAAAAAAATCCTGTAAATGTTGAAATTCTCAACGGCATTGTGGAAAAAGATATGATTCCGTCGACTGCATATTTAAATAACTTAAAGAAATTCCATTTAGACTCACCAGCTTCTCTCAGTAAAACGTCATAAGGAATATATTTTGTATTAAAACCTACCCAGCTAAAAATTCCTTTTGAAAAACGTGAACGTTCAGTTAAAGAAAGAATTGCATTAACCATTTTTCTATTTAATAATCTAAAATCACTTGCTCCATTAACAAAATCCACTTCAGAAACTTTATTTATTATTTTATAGAACATTTTTTTGAATGCTGATAAAACCTTTCCTTCCTTACGTTTATCCTGATATGCACAAACGCAATCATAATCATTTTCATTATCCATAATTTGCATCATTTCGAGAACTACTTTTGGGTGTTGCTGTAAGTCTGCATCTATTATGCAAACCATATCACCTTTTGCATGTTGAAGTCCCGCATAAATACCAGCTTCTTTTCCAAAATTTCGTGAAAAAGATAAAACTTGTATTTGATATTTCTCAGATTTATTTGCATAGTTTTTGTATATACTGCTTAATTTATCATAAGTTTTATCT
Source organism: Spirochaetota bacterium (assembly GCA_045133795.1). GTDB lineage: Bacteria > Spirochaetota > GWE2-31-10 > GWE2-31-10 > GWE2-31-10 > RGIG8597. The sequence continues at coordinate 5,178 of JBGUUT010000023.1, read as the reverse complement.
TTACTTCCATCATCAACAAAAACAAATTCATAATCAATATCTTTATCAGCAAAAGTTTTATTGGTTTCCTCAAAAAAACGGACAACGGAAAGTTCTTCATTGTAACAAGGTACCACTAATGACAATTTCATACTCAATCTCCTAATAATTTCATCTCTCTATAGTCTTTATATTCGAACTTAACGTCTTGCGGAATACCATAGAATGCTTTGTATGCCTTTTCAGAATATTCATTACCTGGTGTTCCACACCATACGAAAGAAGAATATGGTAATTTATAAACTGTGACAATATCAGATTTCTTTGCTTGCTCAACTGCTATTGCATTTCTGTCAATGGCGTATTTATGTATTGTCGAATAAATATTAAGATAGAAAAAAAAGGCAAATATTGTCAAAACAAAACAAGTCCCTAAAATTGCACTTTGTATTCTTTCATTTTGTTTTAGTCTTTCCATTAAAACTTGCATAAATATAGAGCAAATTATAACAAAAATAATATAAGGAGCAAAAAAAGTACGAGCTTCTATAGGATTAACAACGAGCAATGGTGCTAGCAACACAAAAACGCTAAGATATAGCAGAGTAAGTAGTTTTTTTCTTTTTGAATCTATTAATAAAAAAAATACATTCAACATTAAAGTACCTAAATACGGTATTAACATAAAGAATAATCCAAAACAATCATTCTTATAACTGTTATGCTTCAAACAAAGAACGATAAAACATAAAATATTTAATTCAGAAGATACCAAAAGTATTTTTCTATTCTTATCTTGAAATAAAACAAGCACTAATAAAATAAGTGACAAAATAAAAAACAACAGCAAATTATCTAGAAACAACTGTTTGACTATAATACCCAAATGCTCTTCTATCATTGTAAATAAATTATTTTCAGAATCCGAAAATGCTGTAGAGCGATAACCGTCTTTCCCTCTTTGAATAAAACCATAAACAGGATTACTGAACATTAAAATTGCCCCAACAGTACTACCAATTAAATATGCAATGTGCATAAGAAAAACTTTTTGAAATCTGTATAAGGAATAAAAAACAACTGATATGCCAATAAAAACGGAATACAACGTGACATGCTCCATAAACAAACAAGAGTAAAAACCTATAAATAATGCAAGCAAGGGGAAATATTTATTATAGCTTGGTAATTTATCTTCAAATATATTTTTTATAAAAAAAATATATGTTAAAACTAAAAATATACACAATACATAATTACTAAAGCCCGAAGTCCAAACAATAGCTTGTCTAAAAATTTCTTTAGACATAAAAAGAAACAACATTGTAGGGAATAATAACAAAGTTACGGATTTTTTCTTGCTATTTTTCAATGACATTTCACTACACAAGATAATAATTGATGTAAAAGAAAACGCCATCACCAATGTTTTTGCTATATTATTCCTAGTTAAGAATAAAACTAAAAAATGACCAATGTACCGACCATTAATATATTTAAAATTAGATTCCAAGGATGCTATTCCATGAACACTACCCCAGTCCCAATCATCATGAGTATACGGAAAAAAATAAGCTAAAAACGCAAACATCCCGAATATTATAAATATTATCAAAAGATATATTAAATCTTCTTTTTTTTTACCTATCATTCTATTAAATCTCCTTCATTAACTTTTCAGTGCCTTTTACCATTTTATGAATATTTAGTCAATTTTATCGATAGTTTGAAAGTTTTTATTAGTGTTATAATCAACAAAATGACTAATAACAAGTCGTCAGAAGAATCAGAAAAAAACGAACATTATCCCAATATGGATTTCTTTTAGTTACTTGATTCATTTCTTCCCCTTAATTAAATCTCGAATCTTACAAGGCAACCATGTAATGGCAGAACCTATACGGAAAGATAAGGACTTTCTAACTTCTGCAAGTTCTTGTTCTGCATTTACATTACTTTTCCAGTAATCAAACTTTTCAATTGGTTGAAGTTTTTCAGGTAACAATTTAGGATTTTGGATTTCCATTGTTTTTAATATATAAATAATTTCTTTCTTTTTTAATAATTCTTCTGCTTTATTAATAAGTTTGTAATTTAATAAAGAAGCTGCTTTAAATAATATTTCAACAATTCCGGAATCTATATCAGACAGATTATCGGTAATAGTAAAAAAGAACTCTCCAAAAAAACGTTTTACTGTGACATAGTGAAGAATTGCCAGATTATTTTTAGATGAAAACTCTAAATTATCATTTAATCCTTTTATTAAATCACAAGTTTTTTCAGAATCAAAAAGAGCATTACAGCGTTCGGATTCTCTGAAAACATAAAACTCTATCGGAATAATGAGAAATTGTTTTGCAGAAAACATAGCTTTTGTAAAGAATGGCGGATCTTGAAAACGTCTATAATCAGGAAAAGTGAGACTATTATTATCTAAAAGTTGTTTACTGAAAATATATCCGTGATAGTGATAATCATATTGAACATCGTTATAGTTAAATATTTTTTCCGGACAATCATTTTCAATAAAAAAATGCCTATGTAACGGATGATTTATTATTTGACCGTTCATTTTTAAATGCTGTCGAAATGCTCCGGCAATCAAAACTTTGTTACTTGTTGCTGAATTATATAATTTTTCGAGAACAGTGTTGTCTGCATAATAATCATCGCTGTCTAAAAATGCAACAAACTCACCTTTCGCAATTTCAATACCTTTGTTACGAGCTGCACCGGCTCCTTTATTTTCCTGTTGAAGAATGACAAAACGAGAGTCTTTTTCGGCGTATTCTTGCAATATTTGGTAAGAATTGTCAGTACTGCCGTCATCGATACAGATAATTTCTATATCTTTGATGGTCTGACTTACTACACTGTTTAAGCATTCATGTAAATATTTTTCAGTGTTGTAAACCGGAATAATGATACTGATTTTAGGTTGCATAAAAAATCCTATATTCTTATTAGAGGAGTTTATATCATTTTAACTGTATTTTTTCAAATAGTTATAATGTACCTTGAAAAAATGGTATAAGGTACTAGAAGTAATTTGGTTTATTACCTTTAATATAAGGAGAAACAAATGAGAAAATTGCCGGTAGGGATTCAGGATTTTAGTTGTATAAGAATGGATAATTATCATTATGTGGATAAAACTCAATACATTTATAATTTAGCTAACGATGGAAAAGTCTATTTTTTAAGTCGTCCTCGTCGTTTCGGCAAAAGTCTCTTGATTTCCACGTTGGATTATTATTTTCAGGGGCGTAAAGATTTATTTACCGGCTTATCAATATATGAATCAGAAAAAGATTGGAATAAATATCAAGTAATACGTTTTGATTTTAATGCGGAAAAATATACAGACCTAAAAAGCTTGCAAGATTTTATAGATGAAATTCTTTGTAGATATGAAAAAAGTATTCTATTACGGAAAAAAGTCACTCTCTTTCTTCTCGTTTTAGAGAATTACTTGAAGCTATTTATACCCAAACCGGTCTCGGAGCCGTGGTGCTTGTAGATGAATATGATAAGCCGCTATTGGCGACAATGGAAAATGAAGCATTAAATGAAGAATATCGCAATACATACAAGGCTTTTTTCGGTGTACTGAAAAGTTGCGATCAATATTTGCGTTTTGTATTTTTTACCGGTGTAACCAAGTTTACTCATGTTTCAATTTTCAGCGACTTAAATCAATTGCGTGATATTAGTTATGATGAAAAATATTCTGCACTTTGCGGTATAAGTCATGATGAATTGGTAAGAGATTTTGTTCCGGAGATTCAAGCAATGGCGGATAAGCAAAAGTTTTCTTATGATGAATGTGTCGAAAAATTGAAAGAAATGTATGACGGTTATCATTTTAATGAAGACAGTGAAGATATTTATAATCCTTTCAGTTTGTTAAATGCGTTGCTGGATAAGAAGTTTAACTATTATTGGTTTTCAACCGGAACGCCAACTTTTTTGATAAAGAAACTTGAAAGTGCAGATTGGCGGATAATAGATTATTCGGAAGGAATTGCTGCAGAGCCTCAAATGCTCAATGATTACAGTATAAATAGTAACGACCCGGTTCCGCTGTTGTATCAAACCGGTTATTTGACCATAAAAGATTATGATAAGGATTTTAATACTTATATATTAACCTACCCTAATAATGAAGTGAAATATGGTTTTGTAAAGTCGCTGATACCGACATATTTAAAAACTAATGATGCAATCTCTGCGTTGAATGTACGAGAGTTTGCAAAAGATTTATATAATTGTGATATTGAAAGTTTTTTTGAGCGACTTCAGGCAGTTTATGCAAATTTACCTTATGGCAATCAAGCCAAATATATAGAAAGAGATTTTCATAATGTGATTTACCTTGTTTTTTTACTGTTGGGGCAAGCAGTGCAAAATGAAGTTCATTATGCTAAAGGTCGTGCAGATTGTGTATTGCAAACGAAAGACTTTGTATATATTTTTGAGTTTAAGCTGGATAAATCGGCAGAAGAAGCTTTAAAACAAATAGAAGTTAAAGATTACGCAAAAACTTTTATTGCAGACAGTCGCCGAGTTATAAAAATCGGTGTGAATTTTGACTCGGTAACACGTAATATAAATGGATGGAAAATTTTATAAACCTTTCTGGTTTTCCCCTCCTATGACCTCTCCCTTTCTTGGCAAGCTTTGATTTTGGTAGTTTATTCTCTTATTTTATTTTTGAAATGCTACGCATTTCAGAATCCGTGTGGCAATTGTCATTCCGAACCCGTCTGCCGCCTGCCTGACGGTAGTCTGGACAGGCAGGCTTGTTTCGGGCTTTCTTTTTCCCGGGGATGCTTCCACAGACTGTTGCAACTGTGGTGAGTGTACTTTGTACACGAATGAAGTATTTCCGCAAGGAAATACCAAGCGAAAGCTTAATGGAACAGACCGTGGAAGCTGTGGTGAATGTACGTAGTACATGAACGAAATATTTTCCGTAGGAAAATATCAAGCGTAGCATTATCTTCAGACTGTGGAAGATTAAAATTTTTTTCAAAAAAAATGATTTTTTTTCTTGCCTTTTGTTTTTGTCGTTATTATATTGGTCTACGTTAGTTCATATATAGAGGAGGTTTTTATAAGAGGTATAAAGTAGAATGGATGTTAAGAATTTGTCTTATAACAAAAATTGTAAATATCGCAGTTTTATGCGGTACA
>JBGUUT010000022.1:0-3102 GCA_045133795.1 Spirochaetota bacterium | reverse complement strand
TCAAGTTTTAAATCCTTTTCAAATGATTTGTACTCCAGCCTGCCGACCTTGATATGCAAAAGTGTCTCGATAACCTCTCGGCAAATTTCCTCATTCTGCATGACCTTACAAAAAGCAAAGTTGTTTGTAAAACTAATGTTCTCGTACTTTTCTGAATAGTTCATTTAAGTATCCTTAAAAATAAATTGAAAAAAAACTTTTCTATTTATCTTTAATGCAATCTTTTTCTAAAATATTGCACGGTTCGGGATGACTTTACATTTTTTTTATCTTTTTCGGCTTAAAAACTCAATAGATTCGTTTTCAGCGGGTAAAAAAATTACTATACCTATTCCGAAAATCTACGATTTTCCAATGGAAAAGAGAGAATGAACTTTCCGTTACTTTCGCTCGGTATTTAATTATCATTAAATACTTCGTTCGTTCCTTACGGAACTCACCGTTACTCAAACTAACGGTTTTCACTATTTCCCCGCTGTCAACTTCTCGTACATCTTAAACAATTCTGCGACGATTTCGCTTTCTGTCATTTTGCTACTAAATCCGTATGCTGACATTACCGCTTTGTCGTTTTCTTGATGAGCTTTGCGGAGATCCGGCGGCATTGATAATTCATCGTATAAGTCCGCAAGGCTGCAATCAGGATATTTTGCACGAACGTCGAGAATTGCCTGTGCTGTCTTTTCTATTTTTGCTTTTTGTTCATCTGTCGGAGTAGGCCAAGGAAATGTGTTATATACTATATCTCTGGAATAACGATAATCACTTTTTAATTTACCACCCACAACTCTTACCCATGAATTATGCACACATGAAGATAAAATGCCGAATTCATAAATGTTGGCATTAGGAATGATAAAAACCAAATCACTTACGATTATATCTTTAGTTGCAAAACCTATTGGAACATATTGTCGACGACCGGACGAAGTCTTAGGAACTATAATAAAATCAGATTCAGGCTGTGCAATCTGACAGAACAATGTTGGTGTTTCTGCAAAAAATCGGGTAGAAGGTGCTTTGCTTGCTAATCGAAACTCCTTGACTTGTTGAATACGAGACATAACCATTGGACATTTTTTTAGCTCAGATGGATTTGCTTTCGGTAACCATAAACAATAGCGTTGTTTGTTATTTATAAATTCAACTGCACCTATATATGGTTTTATCCACTGTTCAGACAGAGGTTCATTTTTTATAAATTCTTTTTTTTCTTCTGGAGTGAGAACAAATCCACCACCGTCCTTAGGCATATTTCCAAGAATTAGATTTGATACATCACATAGTGCGGAACTACGTTTTTCCACAATGATATCTTCTGATTCAATTAAGTATGGATTGATATTGGATACAATTTTTTTAGTTCCGCTTTCATCGAAAAGAAGTTTATTTTTTTGTGAAACAAGACTGCTAAATCCAATTATTACACAATGAACCTGAGCTTTTAGTGATGCTTTGCTATTCCAAATGAATGTTTTATATGCAAAATTAATATGGACATTATATTTTCTTATCATTGGAATCCACAAATCAGGAACTTGTACGCCTTGAGTAATGCTATTTGTTGATACAAAAGAACAAGCAATTTTTGATTCCTTTATAAATTGTGCTGATTTTATATACCATGCCGTTACATAGCCTAATCTACCTGTTTTTAAACCAAAGTATGTCTGCATATCTTCTTTTTGAGAGGTATTCATAAAATCATATCCCACAAACGGAGGATTTCCCATGATGTAATTCAACTCATTCTTTGGAACAACTGTTTCCCAATCAATCCGCAGAGCATTTCCCTCTACAATATTGGCGTAACTTTTAAGAGGTAAAAAATTAAGTTGTTTTTCAACAAGCTTTTCAGTTTCTTTCATCATTTGACTTTCTGCTATCCACAAGGCTGTTTTCGCTACGACGGAGGCAAAATCATTTATTTCTATTCCGTAAAATTGTTCGATAGAAACTTCAATCGGTTTCCAGTCGTCATGAAATCCGATTAACATTTGACCGCCTTTAAATAATTGTTTCAATATTTCATTTTCCAATCGTCGTAGGCTTAGATATGTTTCTGTTAAAAAGTTTCCGCTACCACAAGCCGGATCAAGAAACTTTAGCTTTCCAAGTTTTTCTTGAAAATCAATTAATTTAGTTTCTTTTGTTTTTTCTTGTTTTAGTTCTTTTATGGTTTCAAACTCTTCATTGAGTTCATCCATAAAAAGTGGGTCGATTACTTTGTGAATATTTTCGATACTTGTATAGTGCATTCCGCCTTTTCGTCGAGTTTCCGGATTCAATGTACTTTCAAAAACTGCACCGAAGATAGTAGGGCTGATTTCACTCCAATCAAAATCATCACTTGCTTTTTTTATGAGTAGGTCTTTTATTTCTTCCGTAAAAGGAGGAATAAATTGGTCTTCTTCTGTAAATAATCCGCCGTTTACATAAGGAAAAGCAGCAAGTTCTTCCTCCAAAAACGGGTCTCTATCTTTTATTTTTTGGTCTAATACTTTAAACAGATTTAATAATGCATTTCGTAAATCTTTTGCTTCAAAATGATTTAGATAATCGCCGAACATTGATTTATGCCCAAAAATCCCGGCGTCTTCTGCGTAAAGACAGAAAACCAAGCGAACACAAAGCATATTCAAACTTTTAAAGCATTTTTCCATATCAAGATTTTTTGCCGTTTTGTATTGTTCCAAAAGTTTATCATAGATTTGACCTACAATTTCACCGGCTTTTATGGAGACTTCCATTTCTCTTTTAATGTGAATGTTTTTTTGTTCCGCTAAAAATGAAAGCCGGTAAAACTCTTTTTCCAGATTTTCCAATTTGATAATTTCCGGTTCGGCATGAGGATTGTTCATATCGTGAATGTGGATTTCAGTAAAATTACTTACTACTATCCAGCGTGGACGTAAATCATAAGATAATTCATCAGCATAGCGTTTTGCTTGTTGATATGGAGTTAAAACCGCACCGTCTGATTGTTCTTGAGGTTTTGCTAAATCAATTTTACTGCCTTTTTGTTCAATCAAAACTTTTGTATCTGATATATATGCGTCAATAAAACTTGTGTGTTTAAGTTTAACTTTCTTTTCAAACTCA
>JBGUUT010000021.1:0-56945 GCA_045133795.1 Spirochaetota bacterium | reverse complement strand
TCTGAACAACAAAAACGCTTTGTGCAAGCTTTGCTTGCGAATAAAGCCCCAAACCTGCAAAGGTTTATAAAACTTTGAACCAAAGTTTAGCTTCAACGCCGGCTTGCCCGGCAAATTGTTTTTAACAGCTTCCACAGACTGAAGATAATGCTACGCTTGATATTTTCCTACAGAAAATATTTCGTTTCACTCGATGTTTTCTTTCGAAAACATTTCATTCGTTCACGCTGTGAACTCATCGTTGTTCGTACGTTTCACGTACTCGCCACAGCTCATTGCTATCGATTCGTTTTCAATTTTCTTTCAGAAAATTTGCAAGCCGAATCGTATATGCGAAATAGCTTACGCTCGACGTTTTCATCTCTTCTTAAGATTTCAGGATTGAAAAAAAGTCATATCAATGGTAAATATCAGCAATCAATTTTTTATAAATCGGAGATAAAATGGAAACTTCAAAAAATAAATCCGGATTCAACAGTAAACAGCTTGTAATCTGGATGAGTGCATTAATTCTCGGTTGTATACTGGGAATGTTCAATGTTGAGTGGTTAAATAATTTCTTTAATTTTATTGCTACCGCTTATACACGTCTTTTTAAATTTGTTGCGGTTCCTACAATCGCATTGGTAATTGCAACGACTTTGGCAACTTTGGGAGCTAAGAAAAACACAGGTCGCCTATTTTTACACACAATAATTTATACATTATTAACAACCGTCGTTGCCGCACTTGTCGGTGCCGTATTATACAAAATCATTGCTCCGGGCAATCTTCCTAATGAAATAATTCAAAAGGGAGTTATCGACGTTCCTCAAAACTTAGGTTCTACTTCATATTACAATCATATTCTTTCCGTAATCCCGGATAATATTTTAACGCCGTTCGCTTCCGGTAACGTATTAAGTATATTATTGGTTGCAGCTTCCGTAGGTTTGGCTTTGGCGTTAATGAAAGATTCTGAAAATATTCAGGTAGTTTTAAAAGGAATTTTAGGGCTTCAAGAATTACTTTTTACCTTTATAAAAGCACTTGTTTGGGCATTGCCTTTGGGAATTGTTGCGTTTTCCGCTCAACTTTCCGCACAAATGTCTGCCGGTGTAGTTATGAATTCATTGGGTAAATATGTTGCCGTAGTCCTCGGCGGAAATCTGATTCAATTCTTTGTTGTTTTGCCGATTTTCTTGCTTATCCGAAAAATCAATCCGTTAAAAGTTTTTCGTCAAATGCTTCCGGCTGTATTAATGGCACTTTTTACAAAAAGCTCCGCTGCGACTTTGCCGGTTACCGTAGAATCTGCAGAAAACAACCTTAAAGCAAAACCGGAAGTAGCACGATTTGTTTTACCTATTTGTTGTACTATCAACATGAACGGATGTGCTGCGTTTATTTTAGTTACATCACTTTTTGTAATGCAAAACGGCGGAATCACATTAACATTACCAAGCATTTTACTTTGGGTGCTAATCTCTGTTGTTTCTGCTGTAGGTAATGCCGGCGTTCCTATGGGATGTTACTTTCTTACACTTTCTCTAATGTCCGGATTCGGTGCTCCGGTAGGAATATTGGGAATCATCTTACCGGTTTATGCTGTCATCGATATGATAGAAACAGCCGTAAATGTTTGGTCTGACTCTTGTGTTTGTGCAATAGTCGACAAATCCTTATCTAAGGAAGATATTCAATAATCAAAAAAAATCCGTCTGCGGCTCAATGCCGGCAGGCGGAAACTTTATTAAATAAAATAGCTCTATAAAAACATAAATACTTAAAATAAATCTTCATAAGCTTATTGTATTGTTTATAATGTCGATAATTGGCATATTATTTCCTAAAAAAGTAGAATCTAATTTTTTTTTCATAAAAGACTAAAACTTTTTGGGAATAAATAATAAACTGACATTATTGAATATTTCTTAGTTTGAGGATTGTAATGAACTTATCGTTTTTTAAATCTAAATTAAATTTTTCTTCCGGTAAATCCACCTTACAATTTCTGTTTACCGCAATTTTTATCTCTTTTATTTTAATTTCATGTCTTGTCATCTGTATACTTGCCGCAACAGCAATTTTAAATACCGGAGAAAATCTCGGAGTTGAACGCGGTCTTCTTGCCGTTGAAAAATCTATAGATTATATCAATGCCGACGATTTCCAAAGACTTTGCCTTACTGAAGACGCAAACGACCCTTATTATGAAAATGTTCGTCAATGGCTTTTCTCAATAAAGCAATCTGTAGGCTGTAAATATTTATACACAATGACAAAATACAGAGGCTCAATCTATAAATACGTGATTGACGGAAGCTGTGAACCGACGGATATCGAAAACTTTTCGTCCATAGGTACTGCAGAAGATTTGTCATTATGGGGAGATGACATCAAAAAAACAATAGATGACGGTGAAATCATCAGTTCCGGTTTTGAAAAACACGACGTTTGGGGATGGACAATCAGTACTTACGGTCCGATAAAAAATTCTTCCGGCGATATAATCGGATTTGTCGGTTGTGATTTTGATGTTAATTTTTTGATAAAATCTGTTTATTCTCAAATTACTAAAATCATTTTTATCGGATTGTTATTTGTAATCGCAGGAATCGTACTTGTTCACATATTTAATAAAAAGATTTTTAAATCTATGGAAAATATTTCAAATGCAATGAATGATATCGCCTGCGGAAACGGAGATTTAACAAAAAGAATTCCCGTAAAATTTAACAATGAACTGGGAACTCTTGCTTCAAATTGTAACAACGTTATCGACGGTCTCGAAAAACTAATTATCAAATTAAAAGATGAAACAAACATTCTTTCTCTTACGGAAAAAGAAGTTAACGAAAAGTTAGCCATTCACATAGAACAACTTTCGGCAACGGTAAACGGCGTTACCGAAATTGACAACAATATCACGGAACAAAATCTCAAAATGGAAAGTATCGACAGCGGCGTTCATAATGTAGAAAATAAAATAAACGCACTTGATGAACAAATTTCGGAACAATCCAATGCAATAAGACAAGCTTCCGTTGCCGTTGAAGAAATTTCGGCTAATATACAATCTGTTACAAATAACGTTGATTTCATTATAACGGAATATTCAGACCTTGTTAAAGAATCGACAACCGGTCGAAGTTTACTTGACAGCGTAACCGAACAAATAGAACAAATCGTTTTGCAGTCAAGAAACCTCAACGAAGCAAACAGTGTAATCAGAAAGATTGCACAAAAAACAAATATGCTGGCAATGAATGCTGCTATTGAAGCATCACATGCCGGAGAAGCAGGAAAAGGGTTCAGTGTCGTCGCCGATGAAATCAAAAAATTAGCAGAAACATCATCCCAAGAATCTACGGCAATCCGAAATTTACTCACGGAAATAACAACGTCAATAAACAAAATTGTAGATTCATCAAAATTATCTGCAGATTCATTTGATAACGTCAGCGATAAGATTTCCCGTTTGAACAATCTAATGGCAGAAATCCAAAACGGTATGCAAGAAGAAAGTGCCGGTGTATCAGAAATTCTTAACACAATGAAAACTTTGGACAACACTACCCATGATATTACGGAAGCTTCCTCTCACATGAAAACTGTCAGTTGTGATGTTTTTAAACAAATTAAAGAACTTCAAGATATATCAAATGAAACTCTTTTAAAATCTTCAATAATTGCCGGAACTATTTCGGAAATGCAACATACCGCAAAAACTGTTTCTGAAGCTTCAGAACAAAATCGAAAATCTGCAGAAAAGTTTATAACGATGATTGGTGATTTTAAAATAGAAAAATAATTAAAAGAACTCCGAAGACGTATCAATATACTTTCGGAGTTTTTTTATTTTTGCCGGCATTAAATGATAAGTTATAAAACTTATTGATTTTTAAGTATTTTCAGTGTAATAGTAGATACTTTTCTTAAAAATAAGGAGATAATTATGGCTGAACTTTCAGAAAACATGAATATTCGCGAATTGATACAAGCTTACCCTGATGCTATGGGCGTTTTCGGAGCATACGGAATCGGCTGTATCGGTTGTGCAATGGCTAGATACGAAACTGTAAAACAAGGCTTGGAAGCTCACGGCATTCCGGTAGAACAGTTTATGGCTGATTTAAAAAAAGCTGTAGGTGAAAAATAATTTCGCCGGCTTATCATTTAGTTTTTTGTGAATGTCCCGGATATTCGCCGGGACATTGTTTATCTTTATCTAAATACTTTGAAATTTAATTTTAATATTTACAGCAACAAGTTTTATTAAATAAAGGAGAAAATTATGGATATTCGAAACAAAATGATTCATGCATTGATTGATTCGGTTGATACCGTTTCTGTTTATTTTGAAAAAAATATTGAGGCAGAAGATATCAGCGGAATTTATCTTTATTCCAGTAAAAAAGAACTTCCATACACCGTAAAATATATTTGCGGGACTCGTCTTATTTTAAAGATTGCAGATTTAAATGTTAAAAAAGCATACTTCTTATCAAACGGCCAGCAAGAACTTCAATTAATTCCTCACGGAGTTTTGGACAGTGTAAAATATCGCTATCCGGGTAATGATTTGGGAGCTGTATATACACCGAGAGCTACAACTTTTAAAGTCTTTGCCCCTACGGCAGAACGCATTACATTAAATGTTTATTCCGCTGTCGACAGCACAAAAGCTGCAAGTTATTCAATGACAGAGGGAGACTACGGAGTTTGGAGTGTTACGGTAAAAGAAAATCTTAAAGGAAAATATTACGCTTTTAACGTTTTCGGTGCGTATCCGGAATTTCAAGGAAAAAAAGATGTTGTTGACCCATATGCAAAATGTGTCATCGGAAAAACCGGTCGTGCAATGATAATCAACGAGAAAAGCTACGGAAAAAAAGAACCGTTAGAAACAAAAACGCCGATTTCTTCATCTGTAGTTTATGAAATTCACATGCGTGATATTTCTATCAATAACGATTCCGGTACAACTCACAACGGAAAATATTTAGCATTAACTCAAGACAAAACTGCATATCAAGAAAAAGCAGTAAAAGGAAAAAAAGCGACTAAAATTTCAACATTGCTTTCACATATTAAAGAACTCGGAGTAAATACCGTTCAAGTTATGCCGATTCAAGATTTTGATAACGATGAAAGTAATGAAAACGAATACGGTTGGGGATACATGCCGCGTTACTTCAACAGCCCCGACGGAATTTATTCTTCAAATTGGAAAGACGATTCTAAAGTTCGTGAAGTTCGCAAAATGGTGGCAACTTTTCACAAAAACGGATTACGTGCAATTTTGGATGTTGTTTATAACCATACGGCTGAAGGTTTCTACGGAGAAGGGATTTATTCATTTAATGCATTTGTTCCTTATTTTTATTACCGATTCGGCAACGGATATATTTCAAACGGTTCCGGTTGCGGAAACGAATTGAGAAGTGAAGCTCCGATGGTTCGAAAATTTATTATCGATACTTTATGTTTTTGGACTGATTTCTATGATTTTGACGGTTTCCGCTTTGATTTAATGGGATTAATAGATTTGGAAACAATGCGAGAAATCGTAAAAGAGCTTTCTGCTATCAAACCGGATATTTTCATTTACGGAGAACCTTGGACCGGCGGACTGACTCCGATTCAACCGACTTACAAAGGAATGCAGCGTTGTAATTCTTTCTCTGCATTCAATGATGACTTCAGAGACGCTATAAAAGGAGCTGTTTTTGATGCAAGAGAGCACGGATTTATTCAATCTTCCGGAGCTGTTCACCGTGAACGTGTAATTCAAGGAATTTTAGGTAGTATCAATACGTTCGCTGCAATTCCTTGTGAAACAATGAACTATGTCGAAGTTCACGACAACAACACATTATTTGACAAATTGTATTATTCATTACGCAATACAACTGAATTTGCAGAATTGGATAAAACACGTCCGGATGACATTCAACTTTTGGAAACAATAAAAGCTCAACATAAATTAGCAGCATTTATTTTACTTACAAGTCAAGGTGTACCGGTTCTTCATTTGGGACAAGATTTTATGCGAACAAAACACGGCGTAGAAAACAGTTACAACAGTCCGGACGAAATCAACGCCGTTGAATGGAAACGCAAGATGGAGTTTCTTGACGTGTTTACTTATTACAAAAACCTTATTGATTTGCGTAAACAAAACCCTGTATTTTCATTATCGCTTGATACCGAAGTCAGAAATGCAATAGAATTCCGCAATGACGTATTTTTGGCAGATAATCAAAATGCTATCGGTTATACATTGGATTGCGAAGACAAAAAGCTTTTTATAGTAATAAATCCGTACCAATACGATATAAACGTTAATTTGAAAGAAGACGGTTGGAATATGTTGCTTTTCGCAGATGATTATTTCCCGGAAAATCCTTTACCGCTTCATTCTTCACAAACTACGGTTTCACGCCTGAGTGCAGCTGTTTTTGTAAAAAATAAAACTAATATTCCCTCGAACGCAGACAAAAAATAATTTTATTTTTATGTTGCGAGGAGAAAAAAATGTTAGACGTTATATCTAATGATAAACTAACATGGTTTGACATTGTTGATGTTACGGAAGATGATTTTTATACTTTAAATAAATACAATTATGATTTTCATGAATTGGATAAAAAAGATTGTCTTTCGATAGAACAATGTCGACCGAAAATCGAACAATACGATGATTATCGATTTGTAATAACTCATTTTCCTGTTGAAAAAAAAGACAATAAAGGAAGTATACGTCTTTCAATGAACGAACTCTATTTTTTTTGGGGGGAGAATTATTTAATTACAATCCACTCTTCCGAAATGAGTTGGCTTACTAACTATTTCAAACAAGAGAAAAATGGGACTATAAAAAAATCTCCGCAAAGTGTAGACCAATTGTTGTATGCAATTTTGCAAAACGTCGTATCACAAATGCGTCCGATAATGTCGAATATTCGTTACGGTATTGAAAAAATTGATGATAATTACGGTAATGAGCGACCGGAAGATGTAATCAAGCAAATTTCAGAATTACGCAGAAATATAATTTTCTTGCAGTCTACTTTGAAACCGCAAAAAAATATATTTGCAGCTTTTGAAAAAATGCAAGACCAACAAGAAAAAAATATGGATGCTTATTGGGGGAATATCGGAGATTTTCTGGGAAAAATGATGGATATGGCAGAAGATGACCAAGAGTTATTGGAAGGTTTGTATTCTTCGATTGATACATTGTTGACATTCCGAACAAATAAAATCATGAAGATTTTAGCAATGATTACCGTAATCTCTTTACCGTTGACCACAATTTCAGGTTTTTACGGAATGAATGTTCCGCTTCCTTTTCAGAATTCAATAAATGCAATCTGGGGAATAATAAGCGTAATGGTAATATTCTCGGTAATAGCCGTTGTGCTGCTGATAAAAATAAACAAGAATTAACGACAAAATAAGACAAGGTTTGTTTTTCACCTTGTCTTATTTTTTTATTTACACTGTCATAGAACAAAATCATTATTTTGACTTGACTTCCCTATACATTTTTTTACCATATTCTTCTATTTTAATTTTATACAAAGAGGGAAAAAATGCGTAAACTATTTTCATTATTATTTGTTGTATTATGTTTATTCAGCTGTAATTATTGCGAAGAAGAAAAGCCTAATAACAAGAACAGCGGAAATAATACAAACAACGAAGTTATCGAAGATGACGATGAACTTTCTGCAGAAGAAAAAGAGTTTGACATAATCTCAAGTCAGGCGTACATCGGAGGTTCTGTTGTTTACAATCCGGCAAGTCCGGAAACAGCTCAATTGGTTACAGGTGCCAATATTGCAATCTACATGAGCAAAGTAGAACGAAGTACAGTTCAAGCAACCGTAATAGAAAATAAGGTGGAGAAAACAGAAAACGTTACAACGTTTGCTGCAAAAGAAGATGATGATATATACGGTTATTTGCACGTAAACAGTGTTTCTGAAAATTCAATTGATTTAACTTTTTATAGCTATTCCAATGATGGGAAAACAAAAAAGTCATCAAGTATTACCATAGCTGCAAATTCTAACAAAGATATTAACGGTGACGGTAAACCGGATTTAGCTTATAAAAAACTCATCCCTATCAGAGACGACTTTGAAAATGCGATGTGTCTTAATTTTATTTCCAGTCAAACAGATTTACATACGACTATGTATGCAATTCTTGAAGATGACGTTTTTTCAAATAATCAAGGACGTGCTCTTTCTGAATATACAAATAAAATTTTTTACGGAACAAACAGTCACGGGGATTTTATTTACATCGTTGACAATGATGATATAGAACCGGTTTCAAGATCTGTCAGAAGTGAAACTGATGTATTGGGAATCGCTCACGGAGACTATGTAATCGATAAAGACACAGGTGAATTCTTTGCCGTTGTCGGAGAAGTTCCCGAAGACTCAGAGCATAATAGTGATTCAACAACATATGGAAATTATTCATTAAAAACCAGTGAAGACTACAAAAAATCAAATTCAGAAGATGATTCCGAAATCATCGGTAACCATATTGAATTGGAGGAATTCTTTACATATCTATATAGAAAAAATCAATTTGCTTCTGATAAAGGTCCGATAGAATTGTTGAAAGCACTTCCTAAAACACTTTTATCTGAAGGTTTTGATGTGGATACTTGTACTTCTGATAAAGCCATAGAGGAATTATTATATATTCTTCTTTCCGGTGATGTCGTAGAAACAATTGCTGAAGAAAAAGGAATAGAATTGACGGAAGAAGAGTCTGAATATATGGAGACTGTTTTCCTTGATTTTTGTAAGGCTATCTTTACGAATGAAGTTTACAATGAGATAGCAGGAGAAAGTGATTTTGAGAAAGCACTGGAAATTGCAGAAGAGAAACTTGACAATCCTGATAATATAGATATTAATGAGGATTTAATCTTAGTTGCATTTTTAGACTTAGCTGCAATGAACAGAATTTATATCGAAAATCATTATCCTGAGTCACCTAAAGCAATTGTTACTGTTCCTGAAATTTCTACGGTTTATCCGTTAATGTCACTAAAAATTGATGACATTCCGACAAATCTAGACCAAACAGCAAACCTACCTGCAAACGATACTTCAAGAGCTTATTCCAGAGCCGGAGAAAAAACATACGCAGACTATTTAGATAAGAAAAAAGCTATTGATAAAGAATTTAAAGACTTTTACTCGATTTCTTTAAAGAAAGTTACTATCAAAAACTGCGGCACTAATCCTAGTAAGGAAGAAAAAAAAGAAAGTGATAAAGACAGTTCAATAACAGTCAACACAGATGAGCTTAATTTTGATTTAAAATTAGGAATTACCGGAAAGTTCGATTCAAGATGGGGATGTCTTGACAGTGGCTTGGCAAGTGCATTTTACATTAGCATGGGAGCAAATTTTAAGAACATTGAAAAAGAAATAGATTTGCTTAACGAAAAAATTGTAGAGAAGGAAACTGTTTTCTTTATCGGACCGGTACCGATTACTATAGGTGTAGGTGTAACTGCAGGTATTGCTCTTGAAGCAGCAATCAGCACACCGATAAATTTTGCAATGGGTTTTACCGGTATGTACGGCGGCGGAGTTGATTTAAACGCTACTTACGGTGTTAACTGGAAATTTCATGTTATTCCTATTCCTTATTTTAATGCAGATTTTTCTACACACAAAATCAATCATACCATATATTATGCCGGTCCGGCTGCCACTCCGGAGGAAAATATGGAATGCTTAGGCGGACAGCTTGTATTAAAACCTTCCATAACTGCTGCTCCTAAAATTGCAATAGGACCAAAATATGCCTATGCAGGAATACTACTTCCGGTTACCTTAGGATTTAATCGTGGTTATGCTTTATATTCAGAAGGCGATGACAAAGATAAAGAATTGAAAGAAGATTTATGGAAGCGAGGGGAAACATTAAGTTTTAAAAATACAGATATTCATCTGTGGGAAAAAATGTCTGTGGGAACTAACATAAGTGTAACACCGGTAATCGGTGTTAAGATTCCTGTAATTAATAAAAAAATGGAAACAAAATGGAAAGCCGTAACTTTATTTAATTCAGAATTTGCCTTTACAGACAAAGGGATTGAATACAAAATCGAACATCCTTTTAAATAAATCGATTTTTTGACTTATTTATAAATAAAGAACTGTCTGAAATATTTTGTATAATTTTTCAGACAGTTCTGTTTTTTTAAAAATCTATAGTAATGCATTAGCATTTGTGATACATATATTTTATGGACAAGATTTTATTTTTATCAGAGTTTACAAAAGTAGCAATAAATATTCATGAGCAAATGAAAACGCTTTTTGATGCGACGTTTTTGGGTTTTGACTTAAACAAAGCTCGTGCTTTTATCAAAGAAGAAAAGCCGGTTCTTGCCGTTGCTTATGTCAAAGATTTACCTTACGAATCAGAACATGCTTTACACCTTTTACTCGGAGCAGAGGAAATTCCTTTTATTCTGATTGGTTCAAAAAATGAATGCCACGATTTCTTTAATCAAGGCAATATAAAAAAATATATTATAACTCCGATTGCAATCAAAGATATGCTTCCGCAAATAGAATCTACCGTAGACATGATTGAATGTCGTCTTTCAAAAAAAGAGAAGGAAAGAAAAGAAGCGGAAGAATTGGCAGAAATGAATATGAGAAAACATATTCTTGTGGTTGATGATGATATAGTTACTTTGAGAACGGTAATGAACTATCTAAAAGATGATTACCGTGTTACCGTAGCAAAATCCGGAACTGCAGCAATTTCGGTTTTGGGCAAAGAAATTCCGGATTTAATTCTTCTGGATTATGAAATGCCGGTTTGTGACGGAGTGCAGACATTGAAACTCATCCGCTCGGAAGATAAATTCAAAAATATTCCGGTGTTCTTTTTGACCGGTGTAGATGATTCTGAGCAAGTAAGAACTGCTGTAGAATTAATGCCGGAAGGATATATTTTAAAATCAACGTCGCAAGAAATGATTTTAGAAAAAATTAAAAATTTTTTTGATAAATAAATTATGGAGAATAAGGAAAAATCCGGATTATTAAAAAAATTTAGCTTTATAAACGAAGATGAGAAATCTAGATTTATAAATCTTGCTTCTGCGATTAATTCAAGACGATTATTAATTTTTTTAATTATCAATCTTTTATTCGAAGTGTTTTTTATTATCTCGGATTTTGTTTCTTCTTCAGCATATACCGATGAATCGCAATGGTATTACCTTTACAGTATGTTAAGTGTAATTTCTCTCATTTCAATATTTGCGAGTTTTGTTATTTATGTTTTTTACAAACGAGATTCGATAAAAAATGTGAAATTATTTAATTACGGTATTCATATTTTTTGTCTGATTACTTTACTTACAAGTATGGGCGATGCGGTTGTTTCTTGTATTGCATATAAATACGGTGATTTTACGCTTTTCTTTTTATCTATTTTGTTAATCGGTTGTTTACTTCATCTAAATCTTATTTTCAGCCAGCTAACAATAATCTTCGGTTTTGTTTTTTTAGAAATCTTTATTTTTTTGACCGAAGCTGAACAAATGCAAGATTATACTCCGTACACTATTTTGTACGTGATTATGACTTGTATAATTTGTTTCAGTCGCCAAGCTCAATTGCTTAAAGATATGCGAAATACGGAACGAATCAAAGAAATGGAACAGCTTGCTCTGCGTCAAAACAAATTAAAATCATCTTTTTTGGCAAATATGAGTCACGAAATTCGTACACCGATGAACGCAATAATCGGAATGTCGGAATTGGCTTTGGAATATGAATGTCCGCCTCAGCAAAAAAACTACATCAGACAAATTTACGATTCGGGAAAAAGCCTTCTTGCAATCATAAATGACATTTTAGATTTTTCAAAAATCGAATCAGGTAAAATGGAAATAGTCCCGGTAAATTATAATCTGATGAAACTTCTTTGTGATATTTCCAATCTGATTTTAGTTCGAATCGGCTCCAAACCGATTAAAATGATTTTGCGTGTAAATCCGAATTTGCCGAACAATCTTTTCGGTGATGATGTTCGACTAAGACAGATTATTTTGAACATTGCCGGAAATGCAGCAAAATTTACGGAAAAAGGTTTTATTATTCTGCAAGTGGATTTTTGGGAAAATCAAGAATTGCACGACAATTTGCAAAAAGATTTTGTCGGAATAAAAATTTCTGTAATAGACAGCGGCTTAGGAATTAAAAAAGAAGATTTAAATCGTCTGTTCAATGCGTTTCAGCAGGTAAATTCTGAAGCGACAAGAAATAAAGAAGGAACCGGGCTGGGACTTACGATTTCCAAACAGCTGGTAGAGCAAATGGGCGGCAAGATTACGGTTGAAAGTGAATACGGAAACGGTTCTGTTTTCACACTTTTTATTCCGCAGCAGAAACAAAACGAAGAAAGCATTTTTGACCGCTATGAGAAAATCTTTGAGAACGCCGAACGCTGCCGTGATAATAATTCTTTAATGGATATTTCTATCGCCTCTGTTTTTAATTCAAAAGACTTTTCGTCTCTGTTCGGTGATACAACGGAGCAAATTTCATTTTACGCACCTAATGCCAATATTTTGGTTGTTGATGATAACGCCGTAAATTTGCAGGTTGCAACGGGGCTTTTATCAAGATTTAAAGTAAATGTAGAAACTTGCAACAGCGGAAAAGAAAGTCTGAATTTACTTTTTGCCGAGAATCCAAATAAATTCGATATTGTTTTTATGGATCATATGATGCCGGAAATGGACGGTATCGAAACTCTTGAAAAAATCAGAGAAAAAGAAAAGGAATTGAATGTTCGGCAAAAACAAATTGTAATAGCATTAAGTGCAAACGCAATGAACAGTGCAAAAGAAATGTTTATGGAAAAAGGATTTGATGACTTTTTGGCGAAACCGGTTCAAGGGAAAGATTTCACATTTATCTTAAAGAAATGGCTTGCAAAAGATTTAATTACGGAAGTAAACAATGCGGATGAAAAAAAGTCATCTCCGGCAAATCAAATTGAGCTTCCGAAGGATTTAGAACTTCCAAGCGATGAAGACTTAGACTTGGATGAAGCTGTTAAAAACATCGGAAGTTACGAGACTTATTCAAAGATAGTAAAAACTTTCTACAATACAATCGAAAAAAATGTGACAGAAATAGAAGCGTTCTACAAACAAAAGGAATTTAAATCATATACAATTTCAGTTCATGCGTTAAAAAGTTCGGCAAGAATTATCGGTGCAAAAAAACTTTCTCTTTTAGCCGAGAAATTAGAAAAAGCAGCAAAAGAAAACGACGTTAATTTCATTGAAGAAAACACCAATCACCTATTAATTTTGTACAAATCTTATAAAAATATTTTAAAACCGATTGTAGAAAAAAAAGAAAGCGACTCCGAGAAAGCAAGTCTCAGCAAAGATGATTTTATTTCGATTCTGAATGAAATACAGGATTCTTGCCAAACTTGTGATTTGCCCATTATCGAAGAAAAAGCTGACATTTTGTCAAAACATCAGCTCCCGATTAAAGACAATGTTCAAGAAAAATTGGACGAACTGTTTGCGGCAATAGAAAATATCGACTTTGAAAAAATTGAAGAAGTGATAAACGAGATACAACAATACTTATAAAGCTTTTCAGCAATTTTCCGCCTCCTCCTAATATAAAAACTTCAGTTTTACTGCCTTTAAAATAAAATTATTAACAAATAAAAATATCACTGCGGCATTGTCACAGCGTAAGATTCACAAAAAACAGATAAAGTGTAAATTTTGAGATTGCCTAAAAATTTAATATTTGCTATAAGGAACTCATCTCTGGAGAGTCTTTATTTCTTTCGTTGAATGCGATAAAGCGCCGAAGGTGTACATCTGAAAAATCCACAGTTCAGATAATCTCTCAGGCAAAAGGACAGAGCCTTCCAATTAAATAACATCTAAGATTATTAGATTTTCGGCGTAAGTTCTACTCTTTAGAAGGCAATATTTTATATTGTTCATCATTTTTTATTAGTTTCTCCAATTTTATCAGGAAAAACAAAAGGATTAATTTTTATGTCTTTCGATGACATTCTTGTCGCTATTGACGACGTCGTTTGGGGATTACCCACAATCATTTTAATTCTGGCAACAGGATTAGTTTTAACAATCCGCCTAAAAGGTATGCAATTTACAAAATTAGGCAGAGCTTTCAAAACTATTTTCCGAGAAAACGAAGGACACGGAGAGCTTTCCGGATTTGCAGCTCTTTGTACTGCACTTTCAGCTACAATCGGAACAGGAAACATCGTCGGTGTTGCTACTGCAATTTTAGGCGGAGGTCCGGGAGCTTTGTTCTGGATGTGGTTTGCTGCAATTTTGGGAACAGCTACAAAATATGCAGAATGTATGCTTGCAATTAAATATCGTGAAGTAAAAGCAGACGGTACAATTCTCGGCGGACCTTTTTACACTATCGAAAAAGGTATGGGAAATAACTGGAAATGGCTTGCCGTATTGTTCGCTATTTTCGGAACTTTAGTAGGACTTCTCGGAATCGGAACTTTTACACAGGTAAACGGAATTACCGGAGCTGTTCAAAATGCTTTTGACCCACAAAAAACATCTATCGCATTTTCACTTTTCGGAAATGATTATACTTGGGCTACCGTTATCAGCGGTGCAATTATCACTGTTTGTGTAGCATTAGTAATCATCGGCGGGTTAAAAAGAATTGCAAAAGTTGCAGAAAAAATTGTTCCTGCAATGGCTTTCATTTATATTTTCTTGGGACTTTCAGTGTTAATTATGAATGCTACAAAAATTCCGGGAGCTTTTGCTTTGATTTTTAAATCTGCATTCGGATGGCAAGCTGTTGCCGGCGGTGCTGCCGGATTTGTATTAAAACAAATCATGGATTCAATGCAAAAAGGTATCGCCAGAGGTATTTTCTCTAACGAGGCAGGTCTTGGTTCTGCTCCGATAGCTGCGTCTGCCGTTCAAACACAAGAACCGGTAGAACAAGGTTTGGTAAATATGACCGGTACTGTTATAGATACTCTTATCATTTGTACAATGACAGGTCTTTCTATCGTAATTGCCGGCGGAGATGTTTGGAATTCCGGATTAAACGGTGCTGCTCTTACTGCAGCTGCATTCTCTAAAGTTTTAGGCGGCGACGGAAGCAGTGTTCAATTCCTTCTAATGCTTTGTTTGATATTCTTTGCATTTACAACAATTCTCGGATGGGATTACTATTCTGAAAAATGTCTTGAGTATTTAACAAAAGGCAATATGGGTGTAGTTAAAGTTTACAGATGGTTGTATATCTTAGCTGTTGCAATCGGACCTTATATGACAATCAGTGCCGTATGGACAATTGCCGATATTACAAACGGTTTGATGGCTATTCCGAACTGTATTTCTTTGATTGTACTCAGCGGTGTAGTTGCAAAAGAAACAAAAGATTATTTTGACCGTCATCCGACATTAAAATAATTTGAAAAATCAACGTTAAAATATGGCTGTCTGTTTTCTTAAGCGGACAGCTATTTTTATTTATTGCTATCTTATTTTTAGGAAAAAACAGAATGACAAAAGAAAATTCGCTTATACACGGAAAAGTTTTACCCGGCTTGTTACGTTTTGCAATTCCGGTGTTGGCTGCAATGTTTTTACAGGCATTGTACGGCGGAGCTGACCTTTTGATAGTCGGACAATTTGCCTCTACCGGCGATGTATCCGGAGTTTCTACCGGCAGTATGCTTTTACATGTATTGACAAATCTGGTCGTCGGTTTGACAATGGGGGTGACAGTTTTTGTCGGGCAAAAAATCGGCGAACAAAAACCGGATGAAGCAGGAAAAGCTATAGGAAGTGCAATTTTACTTTTTTCCATAATGGGCGTTATTCTTTCGATTTTTACGATTATTTTTACAAAACCGCTGGCTATACTTTTACACGCACCGTCGGAAGCTTTTGCAGAAACTTGCCAATACATCAGAGTTTGCGGCGGCGGTTTAATTTTTATTGTATTTTATAATTTACTCGGTGCGATTTTTAGAGGTATCGGCGATTCAAAAACTCCGTTGATTACTGTTTGTATTGCCTGCGTAATAAATATTCTCGCTGATTTACTTTTTGTGGCAGTTTTCAAAATGGGAGCTCTCGGTGCCGCACTCGCCACGGTCATAGCTCAAGGTTTCAGTGTATTAATTTCATTTTTTATAATTGCAAGAAAGAAACTTCCTTTTAACTTCAGCAGAAAATACATTCGACTTGATACTTTTTTTGTTCGGATAGAATTGAAACTCGGGCTGCCGATTGCACTTCAGGATTTTTTGGTAGGCATTTCATTTTTAGTAATTCAGACTGCGGTAAATTCATTGGGACTCGTAGCTTCGGCAGGCGTCGGTGTCGCTGAAAAAGTTTGCGGTTTTATAATGTTGATTCCGTCGGCAATAGCACAAAGTTTAAGTGCGTTTGTTGCACAAAATATAGGTGCCGGGCAACCGATAAGAGCCAAACAGTCATTAAAAAGCGGAATCGCAATTTCATTGGTAATGGCATGTTTTATCGGAACGTTTTCTTTTTTTCGAGGAGATATCCTTACCGGAATTTTCTCCAAAGATGTCTCGGTAATATTCAGCGGTCATGAATATTTAAAAGCTTACGCAATTGACGTATTTTTAACTTCATTTTTATTCTGTTTTATCGGTTATTTTAACGGAATGGGAAAAACTCTTTTTTCAATGATACAAGGTCTTATCGGCGGAATTGCAATCAGAGTTCCTATGGTGTTGATAATGCGAAGTTTACCGAATACGAGTTTATTCTTAATCGGACTTTCTACGCCGATTGCGACATTTTGCCAGATTATTTTGTGTTTTATTTATTACATAAAAACTCGTAACGAGAAAATTTAATTATTTGAATTGATTGCGGCTTGATGAATATTCCGTTTTCAATTTAAATTAAATGATTTTACGACAAAATATTTTTCGCAAATAAAAAAAATAAAAAATAAAATTGACAGATTGAATCCTAATAATAAAATTGTCATACAAAGCAAGACATTAACATCATAGAAATGTTGTTATAATGATTTGAATTTGCAATTATAATTATTAAGAGGTTTTAAATTATGAAAGAAACACACGGTTCACAATCGGTTGAAGTAATCGCCGGCAGAAAAATCATATTATCAGCCGGAAAAGGAAAAACAAACATAGAAGATTTGAAATGGCTTACTGCAACAGTTTTAAAAAATGCCGGAGCTTGGAAAGCTGACGGTTGGGCTTATATTGCCGATTGTACCGCTATGGAACCGGTAGCTCCGGATGAAGTCGGAGAATTAATAGAAATGACAAAAGCTTTTGTTGAAGCCGGATGTAAGGCGTTCGGATTTGCAGAGGGAGAATCTATTATGCTAAAAGCACAGACTAAAGCTAATACAAAATTTTCACATACCGGCGTAATCGAAGGTCATTTTGCTACAGTTCAAGACGTTTTGGATTGGTTACAAAAAGATATACATATCTAAGAAACATTCCGTTTTACCCTAAAGCTCACCCGATAAAAAATACTCCAAAAACTCACTTTATCGGGTGAGTTTTTTTTATTTCCCACAAGAAACATTCCATATGTACTGTTTTTACGTCTCTATTTTTTACCGTTTGTAAAATTAACTACTTTTATTCTAAAAAATTGAAATTGCAAATGTTGACACTCTGATTATTTCAAGTATACTGCCACATATTTTCCGAATAAATCGGGATATAATAATTATTTATCAGAGGTTAAGATTATGAAAAAAATTATGAATACAGTTCTTATTTTAACTGTAGCAGTTTCTATGTTTTCTTTTTTCGGTTGCAAAAAAATTACTGAAAAAGTAGACAATTCTCTTTCAGCATTAAAAGAACGCGGAGTTTTTGTTCTTGGACTTGACGATTCATTTCCGCCGATGGGTTTTAGAAATGAAGATAACGAAATCGTAGGTTATGATATTGATTTGGCAAAAGAACTTGTAAAACGCTTGGGAGTAGAGTTTAAAGCACAGCCTATCGACTGGAGTGCAAAAGAAATGGAATTATCTACAGGAAAAATCGATTGTATCTGGAATGGTTTAACAATGACTCCGGACAGAGAAGCTGCTCTTGCTTTCACAAAACCATATTTGAAAAACGACCAAGTTTTAGTTGTACGTGAAGACAGCGGAATCAATGCTTTGGCTGATATGAGAGGTAAAACTGTAGGAATTCAAAGCGGTTCCAGTGCACAAACAGCAGTTGAAAGTGATGAAGAATTCGCAGCTTCATTGGGAAGCAAAGTTATGTTTAAAGACAATGTTACTGCATTAAACGATTTAGATATCGGCGGAATTGACGGAGTCGTAATGGATAGTGTTGTTGCAAATTACTCTATTGCACAATCTAAAAAAGCATTCAAAGTAATCACTGACCCTTTAGCACAGGAAGCTTACGGTATTGCATTCAGAAAAAATGATATTCAACTAAGAGATGAAGTTCAAAAGATTTTGATAGAAATGCAAAATGACGGAACTGTTACTGCAATTTCAGAAAAATGGTTCGGTCGTGATATTTCTGTTATCGGACAATAATTGCCATGAATTTTGAAAAATATATAAAAATGCTCAAAGCGATGCTTGACGGTTCTGTAGTATCGCTTGAAGTTTTTTTTCTGACACTTCTTTTTGCTATTCCGCTTGCTCTTCCGATTGCAATGGGGCGAATGTCCAAAAACAAATTGCTTTCGGGCAGTACAAACGTATTTCTTCTTATTATTCGCGGTACGCCGTTAATGTTGCAGTTATTGGTCGTGTATTTCGGACCGGGAATTTTTGTACGTTGGTTGAATAGCATGGGATACGAAGTCGTTTTTGCATGGAATCGTTTCGCAGCGGCCATAATTGCACTTTCTATCAATTATTCGGCTTATTTCGCAGAAATCTATCGAGGCGGAATAGAGTCAATCCCGAAAGGACAATATGAAGCTGCGAAAGTTCTAGGTTTTACTCCGGTACAGACGTTTTTTAAAATTGTTTTGCCGCAAGTAATAAAACGAATTGTTCCGGCTATGGGAAATGAAGTTATTACACTGGTAAAAGATACGGCATTAGTTTCCGTAATCGGTGTCGCAGAATTGTTGATGGTTGCAAAAGAACGTCAAAGTGCATTATTTTCATTTACACCGCTTTTTATTGCGGGAGTATTTTATTTTATAATGAACTGGGGCGTATCTGTAGCATTTGCAAAGCTTGAAAAGAAAATGTCGTATTATCATTAATTTACAGGATAAAAGTCATGGAAAATACTAATCAGGAAATTATCAGCGTAAAGAACTTGCGAAAATCTTTCGGTAATAATGAAATTATCAAAGGTATTTCGTTTTCCGTATATAAAGGTGAAGTTCTCGGTATTATCGGGCCCAGCGGTTCCGGAAAATCTACAATCTTAAGATGTATTTCTCAACTTGAGACTGTAAGTGACGGCTCTATCAGTATTTGCGGTCAACCGCTTGTAACAGACGGAGTTTATGTTCCGAAGAATCAACGACATGACATTGTTTTAAAAAGTGGATTAGTTTTTCAAAACTTCAACCTTTTTCCACATTATTCTGTATTAAAAAATGTTACTGCGGCACAAATGACTGTTTTGAAAAAATCTGCGGATGAAGCACATGAAACTGCTATGGAATTACTGCAAAGAATGGGGCTTGCAAATAAAGCCGACAACTACCCTTGCGAACTTTCCGGCGGACAGCAACAGCGAGTATCTATCGCAAGAGCATTGGCATTAAAACCGGAAGTTTTGCTTTTTGACGAACCTACAAGTGCGTTAGACCCGGAATTGACCGGAGAAATCCTTGCAGTAATAAAAGAGCTTGCAGATGAAAAAATGACAATGGTTGTAGTTACTCATGAAATGGCATTTGCAAGAGATATCTCAAGTGAAGTTATTTTTATGGACAGCGGAGTAATCATCGAGCAAGGAAATCCGCTTGAAGTTATCAACAATCCTCGAACAGAACGAACGAAAGCCTTTTTGGCAAGGTTTAATAATTAGTTAATTACAAAGTGTTCCCATTTTGAGGAACACTTTTTTTATTTCGCATGTACGATTCGGCTTGCATTATCTTCAGGCTGTGGAAGCTGTGGTGAATGTACGTAGTATATGCATAGCAACGTTGCTTTCTTACCTTAAAAAAGATAAAGAGTAAAAAATAAAAGCCGCCATAGTCCTCGAAACACTTGGCGGTTTTTAACCAAACTGTGGAGACGACCAAATGAGCTTTGGCGTTTCCTCTTTTAATACACATCGGCTTGCATTTTTTTGCAAGTGCGTATTTTTTTGTTACCGAACGGTACTTCGACTACGCTCAGTAACGTAACGAACGGAGTATTCAACAGGACAGACCTCAATTCTTTTTCTGAATAAACAACAATTTTTGCTTTGCAAGTACAATTTACTACTCGGTTGCTGCATTTCGACAAGCTCAATGCCCACCAGTCGAAGCAACAGATTATAATACTTTTCAGGACTCAGCAGGAGTTGGAATAACTTACATTTAACTGAGTTTTTTATTTAATTTCTTATCAAAAGAAAAGATTTCTATATTTTCAATTTTATTATACGATATAAGAATACAATCAACAAAATCTAAAGATGTTTCTTTGAAAAGATTTAAACTTTCTCTTACAACATTTTCTTTTTCTATAGAAACCAGCTCCAGCAGTTTTAACATCTCATTAGAAATTTCTGTACGAGAATAATTATAAACTCCACTCAATACATAAACAACTTCCGCAATTACAATTTCCTTTGTAAAAGCACCGTCATATATTACATTTGCGGTTTTATCTGCTTGCTCGGGAATATCATTCAAAAGAAATCTAATTATTGCATTTGCATCAAGTAATTTAGCCATTTGTATATTTTTCCTTTACTACAGCAGACCAAGCATCTTTCTCTTTTTCTATTAGTTCTACATTAGCATTTTTTGACAAAGAACCTTTTAACGATTGTATTTTTTGAGTTTTTTCCAGAAGTTCATCTACATAATTGTTTAAAAGAGTTATATATGCTTCTGGCAGCAATTTGATTTTTTCTTCAACAACAGTAATAGACATAACAAACCTTCCTTACCCAAAATATACATTACAAATTCACAAAAAACAAGTAAGAAAAATCCCACCTCACTCCTCGTACAAACAAAGAAAAAAGTTTTGCAAGTACATATTTTTTTTTGTTACCGAACGGTACTTCTTTGATTGTATATCCGAGTGCAACCGGTGAAGTGACAATCGGCGACAGCGTGACTTCTATCGGTAACTATGCGTTCTCCTATTGCAGTAGCTTGACAAGTATGACAATCCCAGATAGCGTAACTTCTATCGGTGATTATGCGTTCTGTAATTGCCTCAACTTAACAAGCGTGACAATACCGGACTACATAACAGAAATCGCTTCCGGTACATTCTATGGTTGCAGTAGCTTAACAAGCGTAACAATACCGGACAGCGTGACTTCTATCGATGACTATGCATTCAACAATTGCAGTAGCTTAACAAACTTTAATGTAAGTGAAAATAACAAAAATTATTCAACTGACGGTAAGATTTTATATAATAAAGACAAAACAACTTTGATTGTATATCCGAGTGCAACCGGTGAAGTGACAATCTCTGACAGCGTGACTTCTATCGGTAACTATACGTTCTGTAATTGCAGTAGCTTAGAAAGTGTAACAATTCCGGACAGCGTGACTAAAATCGGTAACTATACGTTCTATAATTGCCTCAACTTAACAAGCGTGACAATCGGTAACGGCGTGACTTCTATCGGTGACTCTGCGTTCTATTATTGCAGTAGCTTAGAAAGTGTAACAATTCCGGACAGCGTGACTTCTATCGGTAATGATGCGTTCTCCGATTGCAGTAAGTTAACAAGCGTTATAATACCTGACAGCGTGACTTCTATCGGTAGCTATGCGTTCTATTATTGCAGTAGCTTAGAAAGTGTAACAATTCCGGACAGCGTGACTTCTATCGATTATAATGCGTTCTGTAATTGCCTCAACTTAACAAGCGTGACAATCCCGGACAGCGTGACTACTATCGGTGGCTCTGCGTTCTCTGGTTGCAGTAGCTTAACAAGCGTGACAATTCCTGACGGAGTGACTTCTATCGATTATAATGCGTTCTATAATTGCAGTAGCTTAACAAGCATTACAATCCCTGACAGCGTGACTTCTATCGATTATAATGCGTTCTATAATTGCAATAGCTTAACAACAGTAAATTACAAAGGTTCACAAGAACAATGGGAGCAAATAAGTATTGGTTCTAGTAATGAAGATTTAACTAATGCGACTATAAATTATAATTACACAGAGTAATTTTTTAACCTAAAAGTGCGGAGGTTTTGTTTCCTCCGCACTTTTTTTGGTAATCCCCCCCGGACACTGCGGGATTACGGTCTGCAACCGTTGCAGATTATAACTTGCAGGTAATGCAGACTATGTCTTGCAGATGGTGCAGATTACATGGTTCGTCATTCCGAACTTTGATTCGGAATTTCTTCTTTCCGGAGATTCTGAAACAAGTTCAGATAATGCTTCTTACACATGGTAAGATTGCTTCGACAGGTTACGCTCGATGTTTACTAAAGTAAACATTTCGTTCGTACGTTTCACGTACTCATCATAGCCTGCTAAATGTAGAATAAACAAGTGTAAAACTTCCACATCTTCAAGTTTAATTTCAACCTATGACAGCTGTGTCATACTTCTAAAGTGTTGAATAAAACATCTTGTTATGATATTAACAATTTCAAAAATCCATTTTGACAATAAAAAATAAGGATAATTATCGATGATTAAAAAATACATTTTATCAATAGTTTTGGCAGTCTGCATATTCGGATGTGCAAAAAAGACTGCAACTATTAATTCCGACTTTTTCCTTCAACAACAAGAATCTTTTTCTATTTACGACGGAAATACTGTTGAAAAATTGCCGGTAGCGTTATCAAAAATAAAGCAAGTTCTGGGAAATATTGAACCGGTAACTTTCAAACAAATGAATATTAACTCTGACATCAGTTTAGAATTGCTTTTCTTCTACAAAACAGCAGAAAACCCGGATATTCAATTTGTGATTTTTGATATTTTACCCAACGATACATTAAAAAAAGTTTATGAATTACAGACAAACATTAGAAAACAAGAAGAACTTTCCGTACAATACAGCAGTCTCCTTTTTGAAGATGATAACTGTATTACGATAGAAGGAATCGGAGAGGCCGACAAGCGTTTACTTTACATTATAAAAAACGTCGATAACGGAACAACTTTTAAAGTAATCGGAAGTTTCTCGGCTTCATATTCCGTGTTCTTTGATATGGAAGAAAAAGAAGTAAACGACGGAAGTGATAACGGAAGTAAATACTATATCTTAAAAGAAATCGTTTTGATTGACAGTGCATTAAGTCTTACAAGTACAAATATTCAGCGTAAAGATGTTTATGTTTGGAATTATGACAAAGAGCGTTTTGTTCTTGCCGAAAGTTCCAGAATTGTATCAGAAGAAAATGCTGATATTCCTATAAGCGTTTTGTATTCCGCAGAAAATTACTACAATTATTTAAAAGGTTTCTGGTACCAAAAGCGTTATGCTAAAGAACTTTCAAAAAATGAATTAGACATCGAAAATGTACAAAAAGAAGGTTTACAATACGTTAATTTCAGAGAAGACAACGGAAATAAAGTTATCGATGTTTCATATGGAAGTTACTCTGACCATTTTGAAATTGATAAATTAATTAAACTCGGGGGACAAAAACCCGGTTTGCGTCTTTCTTTAAAGAAAGAAAATGTTTCTGATATGTATTATTATCGCTATATCGATATTTATCTGCTCGGGGCAAAAGAATTGCAAATGAAAACTCCGGAGGTTTTCGGCGTTGTCAATTATGTTCAATTAGACCAGCCCTTATTTGAATATATAGCTGAAGCTAAAGAGAAAAAAAAAGCAGCCTCCTTTTATGAAATTGAGAAAAAACTTACCGGAAAATTCTCCTGCGACTTCTTTTCAATGACAATAAAGGACGACAAACGTTTTACCGTAACAACCGAAACAAAAGAAGAAACCGGATATTATCAATTGGAAGAAAGAAACGGCGACTGTATAATTTCATTGTTTTTTGACAATACGAATTCTATTATCAACGAAAAATATTTCCTTTTTGACGGCTCAAATAATGACCGACTGGTTTTCTTACCGGTACAACTAAATTTTGATAATACCATTGTAAAAAATACAAAACCTATGATTTTTAACAGGGAGCAAATATAATGAAAATTAATTTCACAGATAAACATGTCGAAAAAGACTTGGAAGTTTCAGTTTTATTTCTCGATTCTGACAAAAAACTGATTTGTAAAAATGACAATATATCAGACAACGACAAAGCCGTACTTGAAAAAAACGGAGCCGGAGCTTCCAGACCATACGCAAACGGCAAATTTTATTATGTAGCCGGAAAAGTTAAAGACGAAAATGCGATTCGCAAAGCTGCCGCTTTTTTGTATCAAACCGCAAAAAGTTATTCTTACACAAATGCGATTCTGACTTTTTCCGAAAGTGATTGCGAAATAGAAAACAGCAGAATTGCCGAACTCGTTTCCGATGCGTTCTTCATGAAAGACTACAAATATAACCTTTTCAAAAAAGACGAATCCGTAAAATTGGAAGAAGTTTCAATAAATCTTGAAATCTCTGACACTCAAGCACAAGCGATACTTGATAAAAATATCGTTATCGCAAAAGGTGTAAATCTTGTTCGTGACATGGTAAATGCTCCGGCAAATATAATGACAATCAATAAATTTGAAGAAACAGCCAAAGAAGCTTGTACTGAATGCGGACTGACAGTTAATGTTTTGGATAAAAAAACATTGACCGAAAAAGGAATGAATTTATTGTTGGCAGTCGGTCAAGCCGGAAATCAAGAACCGAGAATGCTCGAAATCGTATATCACGGCAATCAAAACGAAAAAATGAATTTCATCATCGGAAAAGGAATAGTTTTTGATTCCGGCGGAATGAACTTAAAAACCGGTAACGGCTTAAATGACATGAAAACCGACATGGCCGGAGCTGCGACAGCATTGGGAATCATAATAACGGCAGCAAATTTAAAATTAGACTGCAATATTACCGTTCTTCTTCCGTTGGCAGAAAATGCAATCGACAGTAATTCTATTCATACCGGCGACGTAATCACCGGTTACAAAAAGAAATCCGTAGAAATAAACAACACAGACGCCGAAGGACGACTTATACTTGCCGATGCATTAGCTTATGCCGATGAGCAAAAACCGGAATTAATAATAGATTTAGCTACACTTACCGGAGCAGCGTTAATCGCACTCGGAAGTAAAATTACAGCAGGCTTTTTTACCGACGAAACTGTAAGAGACGAAATGCTTAAATCTGCAAAAGAAACCGGCGAAGGTTTGTGGGAATTGCCTTTGGCTGACGATTACCGCAGTTATTTAAAATCTGATATTGCCGATTTATCAAATATCAGTTCGCCGCCTAGAGAAGCCGGTACAATTACTGCAGCATTATTTTTGCAATCATTTGTAGAAAATGCAAAATGGGTTCATTTGGATATTGCCGGTCCGGCATTCCTTGACGGAAATTGGAACGCCTACCCTGCCGGAGCTACGGGAGCAATGTTAAAAACTATAATTAACTATTTTGAAAATAAATAAAAACGCAAGGGGCTAAAAAGTCCCTTGTTTTAAAATTAATTATTGTAATAACTTTAGGAGAACAAAATAAATGGACGATAATTCTGACGACTACGGATTTCGTACCGGAGCCTGTATTTGTGGTTATTTTGACGACTTTGTTAATTATTATGTTACCACACCTTTAAAGCTGCCGCCGGATACTGTCTTAAATGAGCAAGATTCTCTGCAATCAAAATTGTTTTCTATGTTTGATTATTATCTTGATTGCGGTTTTCGACGCAGCGAAAATCTTTTATACGCCAATTTTTGTTCCGAATGTACTCGTTGTATCCCGATTCGTGTTCTCGTAAAAGATTTTATAATGACAAAAAGACATCGCCGAATATTAAAAATTAACAGCGATATAGAAATCAAAGCCGTAAAATCGGAAATTACCGAAGAAAAAATTAAATTGTTTCAAAAATATAATGCATTACGCCACGATAATCACGATGATTGTCTCGGTCATCTTTCCAGTCTGCATTGCGGTTATGACGGGATTTATGAAATGGACTATTTTCTGGATAATAAATTAATCGCCGTAAGTATTTTAGATTTAGGAAAAGAAAGTACTTCTTCCAATTATTTTTATTTTGATCCGGAATATTCAAAGCGAAGTCTCGGAGTTTTCAGTGTATTAAAAGAAATTGAATTCACACAACAAAGCGGGCGAATGTTCTACTATCTGGGGTTCTACATAGAAGAGTCAGAAAAAATGCGTTACAAAAGTGAGTTTCAACCTGCACAAGTAAGAATCAATAGAGAATGGGTCAATTTTAATGAAACAAAATTAACAATCTACAAAAGTTCAAATCAAGGAAAATAAATGAAAACTCTTTTTCAACTACTGGACAAACTTAATATTTCACATAAAAAAATTGCCGAAGTTTCACCTTACGAAATCAGCAATATCACACTGGACAGCCGAACCGCTGATGATAAAAAAATCTTCACGGCAATCAAAGGTTTTCAAACCGACGGACACAATTTTATAAACAATGCGTATTGTGCCGGTTGCAGAAACTTTTTGATAGAAGATGATTCTAAAATCTCACCGGAAGTTCTTGCTAATGCCAATATTGCACAGGTAAAAGAAATACGTCGCGTATTCGGAATGCTGGCTCGTGAAATCAACGACCGTCCGGATGAAACTTTGAAAGTTTTCGGAATTACCGGCACAAAAGGAAAAACTACGGTTTCCACACTTTTGCACCACATGCTGAATTATCAACAAAATACGGCTATTTTTACAACCGTAAAATTTTCGATACCGCAACTGAATGCGGATTCCGAAAAAACTACAATGGAAGCAGATAAATTACAATATTATCTGAATCAAACAAAAGCTGCCGATTGGAAACAAGCTGTTGTTGAAGTAAGCAGTCACGCAGTTACATTATCGAGAGTTGAAAATATTTCATGGGATTGCGGAATATTTACAAGTTTCAGTCGTGACCATCTTGATTTATACGGGACAATGGAAGCATATTTTCAAGCAAAACTTGATTTTTTCCGTGCATTAAATGCCTCTCCTAAAGAAAATAAAATTGCTGTTGTAAATATCGACGATTCTAAAGGACACGAAGTTTGTGATGTCATCGATAAAAAAAGCGTGAAATTATTTTCCGTTTCCATGAAAGACAGTAATGCTGACTATTTTGTCGCAAAAAGTCGCTACACCGACACGGGAACTGAACTTTGCATTATTCAAAACAAAGAAAACGAAATAAATTTATCAATCGGTTTAAAAGGTGAAGTTAATATTATAAATACGGCACTGGCTGTTTGTGCCGCAATCGAATCGGGAAAAATGACAAGCGAACAAATTACGCAAGCCGTAAAAAATTTTAACGGCGTACCGGGACGTTTTGAAATGGTAATGACGTCTCCGTTTTCGGTAATGGTAGATTACGCACATACTCCGGAATCTTTGGAAAAACTTTTGCAGGAAGCTCGTAAAATTTCATCAGGTAAAATAATTCTGGTTTTCGGTTGTACCGGTGACCGTGATAAAGAAAAACGTCCGATTATGGGGAAAATTGCAGCTCTCGCAGCGGATTATTCAATTCTTACAAACGACGATTTGTATACTGAAAATCAGCAAGATATCATGAATATGCTTGAAGCCGGCTTTATCGAAGCTGATAAAAAAAATCCGCAAGACTATAAAATCATTTACGACAGAAAAAGTGCAATCGAAGCGGCAATGAATATGGCAAAAGTCGGCGACATCATTTTGCTTGCAGGAATGGGACATCAAAAATATCAAGTCTTAAATGACGGTAAAGTTGATTATAACGACGCTCAAACCGTGCGAGATTTGAAAAATGAGCTTGGTTTTTAAAAAGGATAATGATGACAGAAAAGGAAAAAATGACAGCGGGAGTTCTCTATAATTCTACAGACAATGAACTCTCGCAAGACAGAATCAACGCTAAAAAACTTTGTCACAAATACAATAATCTGGAACCGGACAATTACGAGGAAAGAAAGGAAATCTTAAAACAACTTTTCGGCAAAACAAAAAATGATTTTTGGATAGAATCTAATTTTTGGTGTGACTACGGTTATAACATCGAAATAGGAGAAAACTTTTATTCCAATCACAATCTGGTAATTTTAGATCCGGCAAAAGTAACATTCGGCGACAATGTTTTTATTGCACCGAATTGCGGTTTCTACACAGCCGGGCACCCTATCGATGCACAATTACGAAACGAATTACTGGAATTTGCTCATCCGATTACGGTAGGAAATAATGTTTGGTTCGGCGGAAATGTTGCAGTTCTTCCGGGCGTAACAATCGGTGACAATGTCGTAATCGGAGCCAGCAGTGTCGTAACAAAAGACATTCCGTCGAATGTAGTAGCTGTCGGAAATCCATGCAAAGTTTTACGAAAAATTACGGAAGCAGATAAAAATAAATTCTTCGTAACTTAATGCATTCATAAAAAAGTCGATATTTTTTGAATATTCCAATTGCAAAAACTCGGAGAAAAAAATGGTTTTCTATGGATTTCAAAAAACGACATTAATCGACTATCCCGGCGAAATCGCTTCACTGGTTTTTACCGGCGGCTGCAATTTCTGCTGTCCGTATTGTTACAATCCGGAATTGGTAAACACACAATCTATTCCGCAACACAGTGAAGATGAAATTATTGCACATCTTAAAAAGCAAAAAGGTAAAATCGAAGCTTTATGTATCAGCGGCGGAGAACCTCTTTTATACCGAGAACAACTTTTAGAATTCATTGATAAAGTAAAAAGTTTAGACATCAAAATTAAACTGGACACAAACGGAAGTCTGCCGCAATGGCTCAAGAAAGCAAACGTTGATTACATCGCAATGGATATAAAAACTTCTGCGGAAAAATATCCGCAAGTTTTCAACAAAAATGAAAATCATGATGAAATGTTGGCTAAGATTTCAGAGTCTATTAATTATATTACCGCTTCCGGTATAGATTATGAATTCCGCACAACCGTTGCCCCTAATTTAGTGACAATATCAGACATTGAATATATTGCAAAACACTTTATTCCCGGAGCAAAAAGATATTTCCTAAATCAATTCAGACCGCAAATCACACTTGATGAAAACTACAGAATATTAGAACCTTATTCCGACATCGTATTGCAAGAAATGGCAAATATTTGCAAAAAACATAATGTTAATTGCTGTGTCCGCTCCGGTTACAGCACGGAAGGAACACAGCATAAGTTTTAATTTTTTACTTACATTTAGTCTTGTAACGATTTTGAATCTGTGAAAGATGTTTTATGGATTTCACCAATACGATTGTATAGTAAATAAAACAAAAAGCTAACAAAATTATAGCCGGAATCATCGCAATTATAAAATCTCGGAGAACCTCACCCGTTGCCACAGTAATTAAATTAAAATGCTTTCCCGTAATGAAAATATAATAAGGCAACGAAAATGCAAAAATAATCTGTAATGAAAAGGTTTTCCATGTTCTGGACAAATGTGTTGCCCCGAAATGTCTCATGCCGACTTGCATTAATCGAGCTGCGAGGTGAAGCATTATCGACATTAACAACGGTAAATAACTGTGTATAATCTGCATAATCGGATTTTTATACAAAAAGAAATCAAGAATATTTAAAATTAATATTGATAAACTGACGACGACCGAAATCATAGAATACTGAAAAGGAAAAACAAAAAATACAATAAGTGTTGCTATAAAAATCAGTACAGAACCAACGATTTCCAATCCATAAAATAATTGAAACGGATGGTTGACCTTCACAAAAAAAGAAGCAATAATATTGGGACGTATTAACCAAAAAAAGGTTCCTATAAGTATAAGTTTTAATGCACGAAGCAAATCTTTTGTTTGTTCTTTATCCATAAAATCCTTCTGAAATTCACAATTTAAAAGCCGTATGATAACCATTTTTGCATTAATTGTAAAGATTATGAAGGTGTTCTGCTTTCACAATGTCGTTCAATTTTATATAATTTTATATAAAAAAGACTCATTAAAAATTAAGCAAACTTTCATATTGTCGATTTATATAATAATAAGGTAGACTGGCAACAGGGAGATTTTCATGACTTTATCAGAAAACGATTTTAATCAAATTATCGCAATAGTTACTAAATGCAGTGGTATCCTGCCTTTAGATGACCGTAAAGAAGGAATTAAATCCTACATCGAAAATCGACTGACCGAACTTCATGATATAGAACCTATTGTAAAATTCAAATTTCTATTAGAACAAGACAAAGAAGAATTGGCAAAATTAATAAGTATATTAATTTATCACGAGAATTATTTTTTCAAGGATGAAAAACATTTCACAATATTAAAGCGTGAGATTTTCCCAAACTGGCAAAAAAATAATCATAATTCAAATTTAAAAATATGGAGTGCCGCTTGTTCTACCGGAGAAGAAGCTTATTCTCTGGCTTTACTGGCTCATGATTACGAAATTACGCCGACAATTACTGCCAGCGACATCAGCAACTCTTCATTAAATATTTGTTCTATGGGAAATTACAGCGTAGATTCCAAAAGATATGATGACGGTGCAATGTATCACTATCTTTTGATACCGTATTTAGCTGAATCTAAAAAATTTATTATGCCGGGCGAAATTCGCAGTTTAATTCATACCAAGCAAATCAATCTGGCAACTTTGAAAAATCACAACTTGCCGTCTCAACAACACATAATTTTTCTCCGCAACGTTCTTATTTATTTCAAAAAAGAATTGCAACGTGAAATATTAAAAATAATCGCAGAAGATTGTCTTGCTGATGACGGATATTTATTTTTATCACAAAAAGAAGCCGCTTTAATCGAAAAAGAAATAATTCCGCCGTGCTTAGAAAAGCTTACTTTTGACGGAACCAGCTATTTTCATAAAAATAAGTTTTATTCATAATACTTTTGCATTTCATTTTTTCTTTATTTGATGTATTTCTTGTTTTTATATTTTCATCATTTTAAGGAAATCAAATATGAATCTTACATTTGAGCGAGAACGAGATATTTGTTCCGCATATTTAGACAGTTCTTTACATTTAGGAATTGCTCAATCGCAATTATTGATTCAAGACGGAATCACCGAATGTTTTGAAAAAATCGGTTGTGACGGCATTGTTTACCGAGAACAATTTAATGCGTTTTGGGTTTTTACTCGCATGAAAATAAAATTCATCAAACGTCCCGTATGGCGTGACATTGTAAAAGTAAAAACTTTCCCGATTAACAATGCCGGCGTAAGAACTTGCGTTAATACCGAAATCACAGATTTACAAGGACAACAACTTATAGTGGCAAATCAAGAAGCCTGTGTTTTGAATCTCGAAACTCGTCGTCCGATACGCCTTACTAACTTACCTTTTCCGAATAAAGATTTTCCGGAAGCAGTTTTTAATTCTCCGTTTGAAAAATTTGACATTTCAGATGCCGTTAAAGTTTATGAACAACGCATTCATTCTCAACATATTGATATGTCAAAACACACAAACAATGTAGAATATGCAAAATTCGCATTGAATGTTTTTTCAGATGACTTTTTGCAAAAAAATGAAATCAAAGAAATAGAACTTCACTACATGGGCGAAAGTCGTGAAGGAGAACTGTTGGAGATTTTTCATAAACAAGTCGACGATTCTACTCATTTCTGTCAAATCCGTTGTGCAGAACGAACAGTTTTTGAAATAAGTATCTTATTTTAATCTCTGTTATTTATACAAACAAAAATTATGTTATTGCCCATTATATTTTTAATGGGCATTTTCCCCAAACAAAACAACAATCATCTTCAATTTACATAATTACTACTTGCTGCGTCATAAAAAATTACAGCCAAATAATGTTTCTTATAGAAAACACTCTTTTATTTTGCTAAATTGCATTTCATGAAAACATTAGATAATAAAAGCAAATCAGTCATCCCGCCGTTACATTCATTGGCGTTTCCGTTAATTATAGAAAATTTATTACGAGTCGCACTGTCAAGTACCGACGTTCTGATGCTCGGCGGTTATTCGCAAGCTGCTGTTGCTGCAATAGGTTTTGCCTCTCAGTTTGCTTTCTTTTTAATATTACTTCACAATGTAATCGGTATCGGTGTGTCAATTTTAATTTCACAATATATCGGAGCTGACAGAACTGATGATGCAAAAAAAGTCTCTCAAGCCGGAACTATTATGACACTTATTTTCGGAGGAATTCTTGCATTAATTTTCACGGTATCAATATTTCCGCTGTTATCATTTTATGAGCTGGATTCTGAAGTAAAACGATATGCGACACAATATCTTTTAATCTTCAATTCTTTCTCCGTTATTTCTGCATTCAATGTTCTATTCGGTTCTATTTTGCGTTCTTACGGCTATACACGAATCGTAATGATTGCCTCTATTTTTTCCAGTGTTTTAAACGTTCTCGGAAATGCTGTCAGTATCTACGGTTTATTCGGTTGTCCGGTTTTAGGAGTTCCCGGCGTCGCATTTTCTACTGTAATCAGTCAATTCTTAGGATGTATTATATTGTGGATCGCGATTCGTCGTCACCAAAACGTCCGTTATTCGCTCTCCGGGTGTTTAAAAGTTTCGCCTATTTTTCAACGTAAAATTCTTTCCATCGGGATTCCGACTGTCGGCGAAAGTATTTTATGGAGCGGTTCGCAAATTGTAATTATTTCCATTATCACAACATTCGGAACTCAATCCATGACCGCATTTACTTATCTTAATACGATACTGCGTTTTGTTTTTACAATATCATCGGCATTAGGTACTGCCGTACAAATTAAAATAGGAATGTTTTGCGGTGCCGAACAGAAAGACACAGCATACTCTAAACTATTCAGATATCAAACATTCGGAACTTGTGTCTCACTATGCTTAATTTTATTTTTATACTTTGCAAAGACATTAATTATTCCTTTATTTACCGATGAAAACGAAATCTTGTCTCTGATATATTCACTGTTACCGATATGTATAATTTTGGAAATCGGTCGTTCCGTAAACATCATCACAATTCCGGCATTAAAAGGTGCCGGAGATATAAAATTCCCGGTATTAATCGGAATAATTTCTATGTGGCTCATATCTGTCGGCGGCGGTGCATTACTATCGGTTACTTTCGAAATGAAACTATTCGGAATTATGATTATGATGGCTGCCGATGAATGTGCCAGAGGATTGCTTTCTCTGATTCGCTGGAAATCTAAAAGATGGCAAATAAAACAATTGATTTAAAGGACAATAAAATGATAATAGGACTGACTGGTTTTTATTGCAGCGGAAAATCTACTGCCGAACGTTTTTTAAAAGAAGATTTCGGTTTTTATGTTATTGATATGGACAAAATCGGACATAAAGCACACACACTACCGGAAGTAAAAACAGAAATCGCAAAACAATTCGGTACACAAATGATAGATAATAATGGTTGCGTTAATCGCAAATTATTGGGAGCTCTTGTTTTTTCCGATAAAAAACAATTAGACAAACTGAATTTATTAATGCGTCCTTTTCTTTTGCAATTACTGGAAGAGGAATTAAATCTGCACAAAAATGAAAATATTATCATCAGTGCTGCACTTTTGTTTGATGCCGGATTAAATTCTTATTGTGACAGAATCTTTGTTGTTCGTTCGGCTCTATGGAAAATATTCGTTCGAGCTTGGAAACGAGACCGTCATTCTCCGCTGAGAACATGGCGTACTTTACGCAGTCAAAAATTGAAAGAATTTATAAACCAACATGCCGAAACTGTCGATATAGTTTACATTGACACTAACGGAACACCGAGTCAATTACAGACAAAGCTTTCAAAAGTGTTAAAAAATGATGATATTAGTTTTAAAAGGTAGGAAATTATGTCAGACGATATGTCTCAAGAAAATGAAAGTACAATTAAAGACGATGAAATTCAAAGTGAAGTAAAGAAAAAACAATTCTACTCTATTAATCTTACTGCAGAACGTGTTTTCCTTATTTTTGTTTTGCTTGTAGCAATCATTGCCGTAATAGTAGTAGCATTTGTATTTTCGACATCTTCTAAGCCGGTAACAAAAAATAAAGATGTTGCCTCTGAAGAAGTTATTGATGAAATCGTAAGTAACGATGATTTTGCATTTTTTGATGATGAAAATGCAATGGAACTATTGGACGGCGAAGAAGAAGCTGTTCCGGTTCCGGAAAAAGTTACAATAACAGAAAATAAAGAAAACGCTGCAGCAACCGCAAAAGAAACTGCTGATTCCGAAAATACAGCAAATGTCGCAACTGAAGAAAACGTTGCACAAGAAGAAACTGTTGCTGCGAAACCGGAAGTAAAAATCGAAGATAAAATCAGTTATTCTTCAAATTACGCCGAAAAAGAAGAAAAAGCTGTAACGCCGCCTCAACCGATAACAAAAAATGCAGTAGATACAAGCAAACCTGTTGAAAAAAAAGTTACTAAATCTGCTGTTCAAGAAAAAAAATGGATTATACAAATCGGTTCTTTTACTTCTGAAAAATCAGCTAGCGATGTTGCCGATTTTTATAAAAAAGACAATTATCCTGCTTATGTTAAAGAATTTATGAAAGACGGTAAAACTTACTATCGATTAAGAATCGGACCTTATGATTCTGATACAAAGGCACAAGAAGCTTTGGTTAAAATAAAAAGTTCAAAATATGGAAAAGATAGTTTTGTTTCTGTAGGATATTTCTAAAATGGATAATATTCAATTTTTAGTATTAGCTTTTTTATTCATCTGTGTCGGTTTTATTTTTTGTTTCACCGGTAAAGCTTTGTTTAAGCCGTTATTATCGCTGTTTAGTTTCAGTGTCGGTATATTTTTTTCACAAAGCCTTCTTTCCGGCATGATAGAAAATAAAACCGTACTTTTGGTTACGGTTTTGATTATTGGAATATTCTTTGCATTTCTGATAAGTTTTGCATATTCATTCGGTATATTTTTTGCCGGTTTTATTTCTGTATTACTTTTTTTAAAAAGTTACGGAATGGCTTTCGGTGCTGAAGAATGGAATATTTTTATAAAGTTGATTTTGTGCATTCTTGGCGGAATAGCCGCATTCATCTTGCAAAAAGTTGTAATATCAATTATTTCCGCATTCTTAGGCAGCTATCTGATAGTATTAAATATTCATTATATTTTAGATTTCTTCAGATTTAATAAAAGTATTACATCATTTGCACAATACGGCGATTACTTTAACGAAATTGTTCTAAGTTCAAACAGTTCAGTTATTTTAACGGCAATTGCAATTTTGGCAATTATCGGTTTCTTGGCACAATGGAAGCTTCTGCCGAAAAAATAGATTTTATTCCATATAACAAACTATTCAATCACGGAGAAAAACAAACTTCTAGTTTTCTTCGTGATTGACTGGTAGCCATCAATTCTTCGACAACAAGCAGATTTTTTTTCAAAAAGCTTTAATTATTTAATTTAGGAACTTTAAGCAATTTCACTTATTAACAAAATCAATTAACGGTTCTAAATATTTTTTATCTGTCCAATCTTCGTTTTTACCGACACAACTCATAAGAGCCTTTTGCCATGGTTCATAAGTTGACGGTTCTTGTTTAGCTACAGTTTTTTGCAATAATTTACATAAATTCTTATCAATAAAAGACATCTTGTCCATATTCCAAATTCCTCGACAATAGAATAACGGAATTGAAGCAAGCTCATCTTTAAAATGTAACATGCGTATTTGATTTATGGCATTTTCATCAAAAGGCGATGCTCCGACACAAAATACGGCGATTTTTTTATCGGAAAGTTTTTGTATGTTCTTTTTTAAAAATGATAATCCTGCAATCCCGGAAGCATAAACTCCGCCGCCTAAAATTATCGTGTCATATTCCTTGAGCTTCTGTTCCGTAATATTTTTTACTTCAAAACAATCAAATCCAAGCTCTTCTTGTAACCAAAGTGCATACTTTTTTGTCGCTCCGTATTTTGATTTGAATATAACCACGCCTTTTTTCATATTTTTCACCTCTTAGAATATATTAAAATATCTATAAATAAGGATTAAAACGTTTTTCTTCGCCGACTGTAGTTGACGGACCGTGCCCCGGATAAAGAACAATTTCATCATTATTTACATAGTTAAAAAGC
Organism: Spirochaetota bacterium; assembly: GCA_045133795.1. Taxonomy (GTDB): domain Bacteria; phylum Spirochaetota; class GWE2-31-10; order GWE2-31-10; family GWE2-31-10; genus RGIG8597. The sequence continues at coordinate 20,479 of JBGUUT010000021.1, read as the reverse complement.
TTTTCTACCGAACACATTAGTTCCGATAAATCACCACCTGTAAAATCCGTACGTCCTATACTGTGATAAAAAACTAAATCTCCACAGAAAACACATTGCAAATCTTCGGCAAACCAACTTACGCTGTCTACCGAGTGTCCGGGCGTTTTTACTGCAATAATTTTATGTTCTGCCAAAGTTAGTTCTGTTCTGTCAGACAAAGAGGTAATACGTTGAACATCAATATTATCACCGTACATCAATGTATATTCCGGATTGTTTATATTTTTTTTAGCTTCGGCTGAAGCATAAACTGGAACTGCCGGAAAATTATCCATAAATTCTTTCAGACCTTCAATATGGTCAAAATGTATATGAGTAATAAATAAAGCTTTCGGTTCAATATTATTTTGCTTGATGTAAGCAAGAACCTCCGGTGTATAATCAAAAATCAAACCGTCAACTATATAGCTGTTTGTACCCAAACTTCCGCCGCAAATTGTTTTTATGCTCATATTTACCTCTTTATAAATTAGAATAATCTTTCTGAATCAAGAAGAATTGTTACCGGGCCGTCATTCAATAGCTCAACTTTCATGTCTGCCTGAAAAATCCCGGTAGCAATATTTCCGGCTGTATACGTTTTACGCAATGTATCTACAAATTTATCATACCAAGCCTTGGCTATATCTGCTGCTGCAGACGTAGAAAAAGACGGTCGCCGTCCTTTACGTACATCACCATACAGCGTAAATTGCGAAACCGCCATTATATCGCCTTTTATATCTTGAACACTTAAATTCATTTTGTCATTTTCATCACAAAAGATTCGCATATTCAAAACCTTATCTATAATATAATCTAAATCTTTTTGAGTATCAGTTTGAGCAACGCCTAATAAAACGAGAAGCCCTCCGTTAATTTTTCCGACAACTTCTTTGTCTACTGTTACGCTGCAATGTGAAACTCTTTGTACTACAGCACGCATTTAGTCCCCCCCGAACAATCAATCACGAATCAAAATCTGTCCGTCAATTTTTATCTTTTGATTTTCAAGAACTTTTATTTGCCCAAAAACGCGTGCAAAAGTTTTATTTTCGGCAATTACCGGTTTTGCAAATGTTACCGGAATAATAGCATCGATATAACCGGCTTCTTCATCTCCCAAAACCAAATTAAAAACAGTTTTACCTTCAGCCGTTGCACTGTTGGTTATCTTACCGTGCCACAAAATATATACACCGTCATAAACTGCCGGCTCATTTTTTATTGTTTGATAATCAAAATTACTTTTAAAATTAGAATAATCCGGAACTTGCAAAAAGCCTTTAAGATATTCGACTTTGCTTTTTACATTTTCAGAAGCATTAGAAAATTTTAACTTATTCATGAGGACAATCGCCTGATTATCATCATTCGTCATAATTTTTTCTTTTGCCGTATCAAACATTTTACGAACTTCAGGTTCTTTATATGAATATTGTTTGTTTTCGTCATGGTAATCGCTCAAAACTGTAGGATTAAACTCGTCAATCATAACTTTGTTTATATCACTGCGATAATGCTTCAAACGAAGCTCTCGATACAATTTCGGACCTTGAGTAATTGCAAAGAAAAGAAATACTGCAAGCAAACAACCGACAAGAGTCCCCTGAAATATACTTTTAAAAGGAATAAAAACAGGTCGCTTTGTGCTGATTTTTCTGATGTAGTCATCATCGAACAAACCGATTTCACGGCCTTTTTCTTTTATGTGAGAAAGTATCTTTTTCGCAATCTTTTGATGTTTATTAATCTCTAAAGCTTTACACCACGAAATTATTGCATTTTCTTTTTGATTATGACGTGCATAAATATAAGCCAATCGTACATAATCCATTGAAGTTGCCTTGTGTCGTTTAACAAGAAGCTCATAATGTTTACGGGCATCAAAATAACTTTCCAAATGAAAAGCAGCTACAGCATGAGCTCTGATTTTTTCCGTAGATTCTTTTGTGTCAAAAAGGTCACATACAGTGATACCCAAAATTTTTTCATATTCATGAGAATGCAACCAAAAGAAGATTTTTATTTTTGAAAATGGTCCCATTTCTCCCCCTCCCAGATAAAAAAATGGCTATAAAAAAATAACGGCTTAACATTTCCTTTTGAAGAAATGAAAAGCCGCTTTCAGACTGAAGAAAAATTATTTCTTCTCGTTTATTCTTTCCAAATACTCACCGGTTCTTGTATCAATTTTTAACAAATCGCCTTCCTGAATAAATAAAGGAACTTGAATTGTTGCTCCGGTTTCAATTTCTACAGATTTTGTTGTTTTAGTAACTGTGTCACCTTTTACACCCGGATCAGAGTGTTTAACACGAAGTTGAACAAAGTTTTCCGGAGAAACAGAAAGTACATTTCCGTCATAAATAGAAAGTTTTACATTTCCGTTTTCTAAAACAAATTTTTCAACATCTTCACACATTTCAGCAGGAACTTCATATTGTTCAAATGTTTCTGAATCCATAAATACGAAGTTGTCTCCGTCTTTGTATGAATAAGTTCCGTCTTTTTCAAAAACGTCAACTAATTCTATTTTTTCACCAGAACGATAGTTGTTTTCTTTCTGGTTTCCAGTCTTCATGTTTCTTGCTTTTACTTTTACAAAAGCTCCACCTTTACCCGGAGTAACATGCTGGAAAAACATTACAGTCCAGAGATCTCCGTTTTCTTTAAATACATTTCCTTTTCTTATATCCTGTACATTAATCAGCATAAAAGTCACCTTTTTTTCTAATAGTTTATAAGTTTTGCCTTATATCTTTTTTTATTATATTTGTCAAACTATGACATAATACAGACAAACAGGCATTATTTTTTATTCATATTGATAGCCATTCAACTTGATATTTTTCTCTTCAAGTTCTTTTTTCAAAGTCTCAAGACTTTCTTTTACTTTTTTATCTTCTTCTACAAATTTTGCAGCATGACGATAATCTTTTTTGTTCGCAGCTTTACGCTCTTCTCTCATCTCATAAAGCTTCTTTGTCATTATATAACGCATAAGCTTAGCAAGTTCTGCATGAGTCAAATGCTTATAATTTTCATATTTTATTGCCGGCAAAATCGTAATATGCGGACGAATATCACGAATCCATATCCCGGAACCGGTTGGTCGCACACAATTCCAATCGTCCATTACTACCGGAACAAAATCTATCTGACCGGTCAATCCTATTTTAAATGCACCACGCTTAAAACGTTGAATCTGTCCGTTTTTGCTTCGTGTTCCTTCAGGGAAAACAACTATAGGCATTTCCTGCTCAAATGCTTTCACTGTTTCCATAATAGAATCCGGTTCTCCGTCTGCAATTTGATGTTTTTCCGGTTTATCTTCACCTACAACTACATTTCCCGCAAGCTGCTGAATCCAACCTACAAAAGGTTTCTTTATCCATTTATCTTTTATAACAAAACGTGATGCTCCCGGCAAAATATACGCAAGTATAACATCATAAATAGATGAATGGTTTATCAGATACATACGTTTTTCGCCTTTTTGCATTTTTCCGACAGTATCGTTTTTCAATATGATTTTATGCCCTATAAAAAGAGTAAAAAACGTTTTACATGCAAACTTGATACACCAAATAATCGTCTTTCTTTTTTTATCAATATTAAAAAGACAAAGTAGGAAACAAACCGGGGCAAAAATTAAAAATAATACTGCAAAAACTACAGCGAACAAACCCCAACCAAAAAACGTGTAAAAAATATAACGAAGTTTAAATTTATCTTGTATTTCTTTCATGTCGTACAACCTATCATATTATTATAAAAAATAAAAGTGTTTTATAAAGGTGTATATCCCGAAATTACTCAATTTAAACTTATAAATTTTCAGGAGGAAAAAATGGACTGCGGAATAATAGGATTCGGAAATTTCTCACGTGTAATGGCAGAAATCCTACAAAACTTTTTTTCATTATATTGCTACGATACCCGGACTATTTATGAAATTCCTCAATATGTTCACCGAGCAACATTAGAAGAAGTAACTTCTAAAGACATTGTGATATTATCGATTCCGGTTCAATACCTCGAAAAGTTCTGGCAAGAAAATGCTCACCTATTAAACAAAAATCTAAACGGAAAAATCTTCGATGTTTGTTCCGTAAAAGTAAAACCGCTTCAATTAGCGAAAAAATATTTAAATCCCGATATTTACTACATGGGAATTCACCCTATGTTCGGACCGATGAGTACAAAAGACAGCGGAGCAAAAGGACAAAATATTGTAGTTTGCCCTCCGGAAAATCTGCGTCCTTTCGATAAAAAAGTAATACGTTTTCTACAGGAAGAATTATGTTTGAATGTTGTAAAAATGACAGCCGACAATCATGATAAAGAAATGGCATTAGTACAAGGAATCAGTCATTTTATTGCACACGGACTTGAAGATTTATCGCCGCAAGTTTCAGCCGTCGCAACTAAAGGTTACAACAAAATGTTGGAAATGTATCAAATGTTCATTCATGATTCACACGATTTATTTGTTACACTTGAAAATGAAAATCCTTATGCGAAATCTATGCGACAAAAATTTATTGATTCTCTTTTGAGAATTGAAAAAGATTTAGAAGATTTGGAACAAAAAAAAGCTGACAATTAAAATGTCAGCTTTCTCGTAATTAAAATTATTTTTTTAATTTGCTTTGTAATTCATTAAATACGCCTTCCGGAGTTCCGGTAGCGTCAACAGAAACAACTTTTCCGAGTTTTGTGTAATAATCCAACAACGGTTCTGTCTGGCTGTGATAAACTTTCAATCTGTTTTGAATAGCTTCTGTAGCATCATCCGGACGAATAATTAATTCAGCACCGCAAGCGTCACAAACACCTTCTGTTTTAGGTTTGTTTGTTTCTACATGGAAAATAGCCTGACAAGCCGGGCAAGTTCTTCTTCCGCCTAAACGACGAACAACTTCTGCATCTTCAATATCAAAATAGATTGCAGCATCAGCTTCTTCAATTTTACTCCAAGCTTCAGCTTGAACCATAGTTCTTGGGAAACCGTCAAGAATATAACCGTTTTTGCAATCATCTTCTTTAACACGATTTTCAACAAGAGAAATTGTCAATTCATCAGGAACAAGTTCACCAGCATCAAGAATTGCTTTTACTTTTTTTCCCAATTCTGTTTGGTTCTTAATATTTGCACGGAAAATATCTCCGGTACTGATGTGAGGAATTCCTGCACTTTCTTTCAATTGTTTAGCAATAGTTCCCTTTCCTGCACCGGGAGCTCCAAAAAAAATCAACTTCATATCGTCTCACCTTTTAAATAAAAAATATGCGGGATAATAGGCAAAATACATAATGATGTCAAGAAACAAGCTTACATTACAAATGAAAAAACAATGCGGCAACCGACAAGCCTCCGTTTCTGAATACCCATTTTTTCTCATAATAAATATTTATGGCTTTTTCTGCTTCTTCATCGGGAACTATCATCAAAACATCGCAGCCTTTATAATGCTTCTTTAAATGACTTCCGATTTGTGAAAAAAATGTTTTTTTATCAATTTTCAATCTCTTACCGTAAGGCGGATTAAAAAGCAGCAACATTTTATTTTTGACGGAAATTGTTTTTTTGTCTGTCTTAAAAAAATCTGCCGTCGTTAAATGTATGATTGATTTTTTAGCAATATCAACAAAGTCACTTGCTACATCCAAACCGAGCCTTGCAATATTTTCTGTCGTAAGTCGAATATTGTCTTTGTTAATATCACTTCCGTAAATTTGCAAATTATCAGAAAAAATAGATTTCTCCGGTAAAATTCGCTGACGTGCCGTAAAATTAAACGTAGCTTCTGAATAAACCGGCCAATATTGAAATGCAAACGGACGTAAAACCGCAAGTTTTTCCTGCAAATCTCCGCTCCAAATTGCAGCTTCCGTCAAAAAAGTTCCGCAACCGCACATCGGGTCATAAACGACATCATAAAAACTTTCAGGAAAATCTTTAGCAATTCGAGAAATCAAAAGTGACGCAAGATTTTCACGCAAAGGTGCGTCTGCCGTATAAATTTTATAACCACGCCGTTGAAGAGATTCCCCGCAACAATCGAGACTGATTGTACATTTATCATTTACGATACGAATATAAACGGTCTGACCTTGCGGTGTCCCGTCATTTCCGACCATCGAAATAAAAGCTTTCTTTGCACGCTGTACAACTGCGTCACTGTGATAAAGACGCGATTTCGCTGCTGAAACCGAGAATTCCGGAACACAATTTTGCGGCAGATACAATTCCCATGGGATTTCATTTTTTAAATGACGAACAAACATTGAAAAATTAGAAGCTTTGAAAGTCGCCAAACGCATTAAAAATCTTACCGCACCGTGACAAACCAAAACAGCTTGCATTATTTGTGAAATCTTCGCCGTAAATAAAATTCCGCCCGGTTCTACATTATCAATTTGAGTAATTCCGGCTTTTTGCAATTCTGCAACTCCGACATCTTCAAATCCCGGCGGATAAATTGCGAAAAATTGATGAGTTTTACCTTTTACTTGTATTTTAATTCTTCTTTCTAATGACATGCCGGCAATATAATTTAATTCCAAAAATCTGCAACTGCATTTTGTAAAAAAGATAGCTTGATGTTTCAATTATGAATTAATATACTGCACTGAAATTGTTAAGTTTTAGCAATTTTATTTCTAACCAATAAGGATTTTTCATGTCAAAAAGAATTATAGACCACAAAAATGTTTTCGATTACCATAAAAACAACAACAAAAAAAAGGACAGCAAACCAAGCTTTTCGTTTGTTTCCGAAAAAAGTTCTTATAATACCGACAATAAAAAGTTCTCAAAAGAAAAAAACGACAAAACCGAAAACAGCACGACTGAAAACAGCCTTTATAAAAAGAAAAAAGAAGAATTGCTTTATTGCGGTGTTCATACATGCCAAGCAATATTCAAACAACGTAAAAACGACATAATCAAAGTTTATTTGATAAAAGAATTGGTGAAAGAATTCAGCGAATTATTAAAATTCTGCAGTACTAAAAAAATTGCATACAGAATTGTAGAAGACGATGATTTAAAAAAACTTACGGATTCTACTCATCATGAAGGCGTAGCCGTATTAACAAAAACCGTAAGATTAAAAGATTTTACCCAATTACCAACAAATTCTCCGATTTTATGGCTCGACGGTGTAGTAAATCCACACAACATCGGTACAATGATGAGAATAATGGCACATTTCGGATGGCAAAATCTAGTTGTCAGCGGAACAAAAACGACAATATCGGCTTCTATGGCACGAATGAGCGAAGGCGGATGTGAATTCGTAAAACTCTGCGGAATCGACTCTGCAAAAGATTTTGTTTTATGGGCAAAGAAAAACGGCTATAAAATAGTCGGAACTTCCAGTCACAGCAAACTTTCAGTTTATGAATATCCTATGCGAGAAAAAATAGTTTTTGTAGTCGGTCAAGAAGCCGACGGGATTTCGAAAGAAGTTATGCAATTGCTCGATGAATCTTTGATTATTCCGGGAACGGGAAATGTCGAAAGTTTAAATGTTTCCGTTGCCGCCGGAATTTTCCTCAGTGAATATACACGACAAATAGGAATAAAATAATGATTTCCCAACTTTCCTCACTTCCTGTAAATATTCCGTTTAAACGTATTTACATCAGAATGGGACAACGTGTTTCTACCGAAATTTCCGCCGAGATGAAAAATAAAATAGAAAAAGCCGTAAATGACGCTTTTATGTTATGCGAACTCAAGGCTCTTTATAAAATTTTTAAAATCGAACAACGCAACAAAAAAAGCATTGTCATCGGCGGCGAAACTTTTGTTTCCGAAAGCTTTTGCAATCTGGTAAAGGACTGTGACAAAATTGCACTGTTTGCCGTTACCATAGGCAATAAATTACCGGAAAAACGCCAAGAATTCATTGATAAAGGCGATATGTTTAATGCCGTAGTTTATGATGCTGCCGGTTCCGAAATTGCAGAAGAAGGTGCTGAATACATACATGAGTTTTTGGGAAAAATAGTTGCGACTCAAGGACGAAAAATAATGAACAGGCGTTTCAGTCCGGGATATTCCGACATGAGCCTTGAAATGCAAGAAAAAGTTTTCAAACTGTTAAAACCGGAAAATATCGGGCTTGAGCTTTTACCGTCTTACTTAATGTCCCCCGAAAAATCTGTTACTGCATTTGTGGGAATAGAAAAAAACTGAGAGTGCTATCTTCCGCTCTTTTTTTGTTCACCCCTCACGGTAACTAAAGATTGTCGAAGCTACTCCATCGGTTTAATCATCTTCTCGATAAAAGCGATTTCTTCATCGCTCAAACCATACTTTGCGTACAGTTGCTTATCGATTTCTGCAACGCTTTTGTTCCAATCTATGTCACCAGTCTTGGAAAACTTAAAAACAATCTTCAAGTTTTAAATTAGGAATGTTTTCAAAATGTTTCGTGTTATGCGTAACCAAAGTAAAGTTGTTTTTATTATGTTAACCGTTTCCATGTTTTTTACTGCTTTTGATTTTTTTGCATAATAGATAATGCTTCTTGAATAAGAGAATCACTCAAGCGTATACTACTGCTCTTCAAATACTCAAAACAATTCTTTACTTCATCCTCTGAAATCATGTTTTCACAATGAGCTTGAATTAATATCCCGACCGTACCAGAAATCGCAATACCTAAATTCTGTGCAACTTTTCGCCCTCTTCGTTCATCAATAATAAGAACATCTGATTTTAATTCATCAGCTAAAATAATAGCTTCACTTTCTCCGTCATCAAGCCCGCTTGCTGCTTGTAATATTTCAAGGGATTTTCTATTCTGAATTGATGAAGTTTTTATAAAAACTGAAGATTTTACAATATCTGCTTCTTTTTTAAATGTTATATTAGTAGTTAATTCACGAAAAACAGCTTCCGGAACAAGCACTTCTCCAAACAACTTTTCAAATAAATCAAGGCGATTGATTTTTATAAGCGATATAATAGGAGTTGTATCAGAAATTATTATCATGCAGTTTTATTCCTAATCTTTTTCAAGACAGCAACATCGCTTTCAAGTTCTTCTTTTGTTTGCTCTAAATAAGGTATTCCCAAACTACTATATAAAGCAATTAAATCAATTTTATGAATACCTAATAACTGTGCAGCTTTACCATAAGAAATAACATCTCTTTTTATATAAGGAAAAAGAATCATTGCATTTCGAGTAAACACCTCATTTTCATCTTCAACAACAGTATATTCTGCGATTGTATCGGGTATTTTTATAGATACAGCTTGCATTGTCATAGTTCTACCTCCATATATTTTTAATATAGCACATTTTTTCGCAAATTACAGTAAACACCACACCATTGCCACACGGTAGAAAACGTTTTATTCCCGTCTCGACAAGGGACTTAAGTCCCTTGTTAATAACTTTTTGCTCAAACCGTACTTGGCGTACAGCTGTCGGTCAATGTCCGCAATGCTCTTGCTCCAGTCGATGTCGCTGTTTGCGGTGAAATCTTGAAGAGGAAATCAATTATTTTCAATAAAATTCAATAACTGCTCATAAAGTTTTTCTAATAAATCAAGACGATTGATTTTTAGAAAAGAAATTAAGGGCGTAGTATCAGAGATTACAATCATACAGTTTCCTTTTCTTTTTTAAGTGAGCGAAAAGTCTGAATATCTTGCATTATATCGCTGATGTCCATATTAAAATAAGGAAACCCCATTTCGTCATACAAATCAATCAAATCAAGTTTTCTCATCCCGAGAATCTCCGCAGCCCTACCATGAGAAATTACATTATTGTGAATGTATGGATAAAGTAAAAGTGCGTTTCGTTTCAATTCATTACCCGTTTCAATTGCATAATCGTCAGAGAAAAATACCTGCATTTCTTTGGGAACTTTCACTTGAATTTTCGCATATTCCATTTTCTTTACCTCCACTGTTTTTATTATACTACATTTGTATAAAAGTCGCACGGTAGTAAACGTTTTATTCCCGTCTCGACAAGGGACTTAAGTCCCTTGTTAATAACTTTTTGCTCAAGCCGTACTTTGTGTACAGCTATCTATTCACTATCGCAATATCTTTAATAAACTAAAAATGCTTATCAGCAGTAACAACTGTCAAATTGTATGCCATTGCACAAGCTGCTATCCATATGTCATTTTCGGGAATTGGATGTCCATCTGCTTTTAACTGTGCTTTTATTTTTGCGTAAAACGGGGCGACCATAGAATCTGGCTTTATTTCATCCAATTCGCTGCAAAAGTTAGAGTAAACTATGGCATTCTCTTCTTTCCGCTTAGAACACTCCGCACCAAACAAAAGCTCACCAAGCGTCACTGAAGAAAAAAACAATTTTTCTTCTTCAAAAATATCATCAAGATTGCCTTCGTCTTTTATATAACGAATTATCACATTGGTATCGAGCAACTTACCATTCATTCAAATCTACCTTGCGACTATCTTCTACCGCTTGTGCAACTAAATCAGAATCTTCTTTACTTACCTTACCAACAAACTTTTTCAAATTACGTTTAGGTGGCATAAACTCATCAAGTACGGTGATTATTGCTTTTTGACGAGGCTGTATTTTTTCTTTTGTAAGCGGAACAAAAACTGTTCCGTCAAAATATCCGTTCATTGCTATCATATAACACCTCCACTGTTTTTATTATACTACATTATATAAAAGTCGCATGGTAGTAAACGTTTTTCACTTTCGAATCTGAAAAAACTACTCCATGGGTTTAATCATCTTTTCGATAAAAGCAATTTCTTCTTCGCTTAAATACGTACTTGGCGTACAATTGCCGGTCAATGCACTTACACACTTAAAATACAAGGTTCGTTATAAAAAGGAATTAAAGAATCATGCGTCATCAAAAACATATTTTCAGTTTTTGCCTGACAAATAAGGATTTTGTCAAACGGGTCTTTGTGTAGACGAGGAGCATTTTCCGAATATGAAAGTGTCTTTAACCCAATGCAATGTTTAGGCTCTACATTTAAACATTTTAATCCTGCAGCTTTGCAAAAATTGTCTAACTCTTCTCCGGAAAAATTAATTTCATCTTTATGTTTCAAATATTTTATTTGCGTTTCCCAAACATTCACAGAGCTGTAAAATATCTCATTTTCGGGATTAAGCAAAATTTCCCAAGCCTTTTCAGAAAGCTCTGAATCTTTTGTGTGAAACCAAATAAGGATATGAGTATCAAGCAATATTTTCATAAATACCCCTCAAATTCTTCAGCGACATCATCATCAAAAGCATTTATGTCTTTTGGGTATTTCCATTTTCCTTGTGCAAGACCGGGAGTAACAACATGCTTTTCTTTTTTAGCCAAAACAGCAACTTTATATGAAAGTAAATCAAAAAAAGCATTTATTTCGTCAAAATATTCTTCCGGAAATTCTTTTAACTTTTGTTCCAAAATCGCTAACGACATAAATCACCTCCACTGTTTTTATTATACTACATTTATATAAAAGTCGCATGGTAGTAAACGTTTTTCGCTTTCGAATCTAAAAAACTACTCCATCGGTTTAATCATCTTTTCGATAAAAGCGATTTCCTCCTCGCTCAAGCCGTACTTGGCATACAGCTGACGGTCGATTTCCGCAATGCTTTTGCTCCAATCAATGTCGCTGTTTGCTGTGAAATCTTGAAGAGGAACGAAAATAAAACTATCTTTTGTTATGTGTATTGAAGTTAAAGCTTGTAATAAAAGGAATCTTTGAAATTTTGTAGCAATGTACTTTTTCATATTTTCCGCTTCAAGTTTATCTTCAAAAGCACCTAAGACTAAATACGTTTCAGTACAAACTTCATTTTTTTCGAGAACTTGAAGAGATGAAACAATTTGATAATTACCATCAGCAGATGGCTTATTTCCTCCAGACATAGCGTAAGTAATTATAGTTTTATATTTATTAACAATATTTTCTCTATCTATTACTTTTGATATTGGATAAAATCCTTTTCCCTTACTTGAAATAAGTATAACATCTTCATCTGAGTTTTTTAATTCCGAACCACGTTCATAACTTCTAATAGCAAAGTAACTATAAGATTTTACGATTTGATTTAAGCTTATCAAATTACTACCCTTGGTTTTTCTAATAATTCCTATTGCTATATTATTTCTTACGAAAATATCATACTCATCTAAGCTTCTTTTTATCACATCTTCATTTCCATAGTTTTTGATTAAACATCTATCATTATAATCTTTTTGCCATAAATAATAGCAAAGACCACCTGCTATATTAACTGAAGGGAAACAATCTTCAGAATTTGCAAAATCATACAATTTCTTAACTTGTTTATTTTTCAACATATATTCTCTAAAATCATCTAAACCTTTTCCCCCTGCATACCAACGAGCAGGCATAATCATTGAAATATATTCAGGATTTAGCTTTTCTGCATTTTTCACAAAATGTTGATAAACGGGCATTGCACTCGCACCTGCACCGCCATCCATTTCCTGATACGGTGGATTTCCTACTACTGCATCAAATTTCATTTCTGTTCCGTCCTTTTTCCAATAGTTTGCTTTTGTGACTTTGTTTATAAAGTTTTCCGGTTTATTTTTTAGTTGGTTTACCAAGTCTTCAAAGTAATGAGCGTTTACTTTTGCGTCGGTAAATCCTGCCAACGTACGTTGTGTGATACTTTTTGCCATGGGAGTTTTACAGATTACATAGATATTTTCAGCAAGCACTTTATTCCAAAGTTCTTTTTCTTGTTCTCGTGTTGCTTTTGTTCCCAGTTCAAGTTTTTTTCTGTTTTTGTATACGCTGTAAGCACAATACAAAGCATAAAGCCCGCTTTTTGAATTGATTTCCAAAATATGAGTGTTTTTTTTGTACACTTCTTTCGTTACATCCGATTGTTCTGCAAATCTCGGTTCGGTTATAGGTTCAGAGTATTTTTCATTATAAAAACACCAACCGCCCAGACAATCCGTCATGTGCATATTTACGACTCTCCACGGAGTCAAAACCGTTTCTTTGTCCGGGTTGCGGAATGTATTAAAAATCATGCTGATTCGTTCAATTCGTTCTTCAATACTAAGTTTATCCGCAGATTTTGCCATTTCTCTGATTTTGATTCCGGCTTCTCGGAAAATGTCCGGGTCATAATATTTTTTAAACTTAGCAAAAAATTCTTTTGTCACGCCACTTGGCATAAACTCTTTCCACGAAAGGTCATCCACTATGGTTGTAAAATTATTGATATTAATCGGCTCTTCCGTTCCGTCAAGTTCTTTGTTAAGCGTTGCTCCGTAAATCATCAAAGGCATACGGATACTGATTCCTCGCAAAATCGAAATCGCAGAATCTCGATTTTTCTTTGCTTCTTCATATAGTTTCTGTACCCGTTCTTCTTCCGCTGTCAACGGTCGCTTTTCTTTTTTAAGCTTGTTCGACTGTTCGAATGATTCTTCGGTAAATCCTTGAGCATTTATATTTATATCTCCGGTTTTTGCCATTGCTTTTGTTTTGCCGATTATTCCTTTCAATTCGTCAAAATCTTTTAATTCCACTTCGTTAAGTTTCATCAAATCGTTGTTGTACAAATAACTGTCTTCAAAACCGTTTTGAACAACTTTTTCAACATAAACTTTTTTTAATTGTCCCAGCATTTTTTCAGCATCGTAAGTTTTCATTTTACTGCCGTCAAACCCGATAATAGGGCAAAAGTTTATAAAATCGCCTAAGATTTCTCTGTCACCACCTGTCGTTTCGCCGGCTTTTTTGCTGACTTTTACTGCTTCGGCGATTACTTTTAATGTTCTGTCCGGTGCAAAGTCAAAAACAAAACATTCTTCTTTTACTTTGCCGGCAATAGTCGCAGGAGTTTGCACTCTAAATATTGTTTGCATATATGTACTTGCAGCAGTGTTATAACTTCCGCTAAGCATAAAACAAGCAGTCCATGGCTTTACACTTACTCCCGTAGTCAATCGTCCGCAACTTAATGTAATTGTATATGTATTTTCCGGATGGTCAGTCATCGCCTTTTCTAAGGCTTTTAATGCGTCGGTTGAATCTACTTCTTCATCTCCTTCGCCGGCTACATTCACAATTTCATAGTTACCGAAAATCGGATGTTGTTGCAAAAGTTTACTTAATGCTCTTGCTTCTTTTACTCCGGGTATCATCCACAATGAATGACGAAAATTTTCTCTGTATTCTTCAGTCGAAAACGGATAATTTGATTCTGAATCTTTCTTTGTAATCAAATCTAAAAATTGTTTAACATTTATTTCATGGATAAAGTCGCCGTTTTCATCAACTCTGAAAAACTCTCTAAAGTTAAAGGCAATTTCTGAGTCTGCATAATCCGGATAAAGCTTTCCCAAATCATAAGTAAAAATATTCATTCTCGGCAAACCGGCATAAGGATTTGGGTCGCCTTGATGTAAAATATCCCATTCGGCTTTTGCCTTTTGCTCCATTACATAATCCCATGTATAAACTTCATCTTCTTTAAAATCATCCATCAGATTAAAAGGAGTTCCGGAAAGATGAAGTTCTTTTGTATGAGATTTGCGACATTTTGAAAGAACTGCTTGTCCCAATTCAGTTTTAGTTCCTTCATGAGCTTCATCTATGATGATAAAATCCCATTCAATATTAAAAACATCTTCATTTTTTGCAAAGTTACCGCCTACACTCTCAGAACCTCGCAAATCTTGAATTGAAGCAAAATAAATATAAGAACAGGCTTCTGTCTCTGTTGCAAGTTTTTCCATTTGTTCCAATGATTCACCGTTATTTTTTGAACCATATCTATATTCCGGCTTGTCATAAAAAATATTTTCATAATCTTCAAACCAGCCTTTATCTACAACCGGTCTATGAGTCAAAATCAATGTTCTTTTAAAATCACAGTCTTTTATAAGTTGCAATGCAGACAAAGTTTTCCCAAAACGCATTTTTGCATTCCACAAAACTTTATTGTTAGTATTTTTTTTATTAAAGTGTTTTATCGCAAAATTAATAGCTTCTCGTTGTTCCTTTCTTAAAACAATCGGGCTTTTGTCTGTTGATATTTCGCTTGCATTAAGCGATTGTCTACCTTCTTTTACGGCTGATATTGCTTTTTTTACCGTTTCTAAATCCGTATAAAACCATTCGTTCGCTTTATGTTCTAGGTTAAAGATTTTTTGTTTTATCCCCGAACGGCGTAACACATCATGCACTTCATGGTCTTGAAAAACAACAAAGTCATCTTCTTTTTCATAAGAAGTAGCTTCTGTATATAATAATTCATACGAAATCCCGGCAGTTTGCGTTTGATGTCTGATTCTTTCATGTGCAGCTTGATTTAATATTTTCGAATTGGGTTCCGCATTTACATATTCTTTTAACGAAGTTTTGCAGGATGCCTCACCGATTTTTAATATACCCTCATGGTCTTTATCATTTATTCTGTAAACATAAACTAATTTTTTTACCATTGTTCTGTTAAACAACTCTGCCATCTTATTTTCTCCCCTTTTCCTATTCTTCTATTTCCCAATGTCTATTCTTGATTTACAGTAACTTTTACAGATACCTTTAGAGTAACCTTTTTTTATTTCCTCTCCACCAAGTCAACAAATCTGACTGTTTTCCCGGTTTTCCAATCTTTTATCTTACAATAAATACCATTGTGCTTTTGGCTATTGCCTTTTTTGCAACCTTCACATTCTGTAGAAATTACAATTGATTCAAATAAGGTTGCTTCTGTTTTAGTTTCAGTACAACACGAATTTGGAACTACAAATTTCAAGCCGTCCATTTGCCAGATATTCCAGACAATTATTTTTGCAAACTCAATTAGTTCTTTAATTTCAAATCCTTCATTAAACTTGTATTGATAATGTTCCACAACCGTAAACAAAACATTTTCCCTTGCTAATAAAACATTATCACCTTGCCAATCAAAACCATAAACATTTTGAACTGCTGTTTTTGCCCATTCAAGCCACTCTTCTTTTTTATCTATATTTTCATTAACAATTCGTAGTTTTCTGTCTAATAAGCCAATACGATTTTGAACAGCAATATATTCACCTGTTACTGCATCATATCTGCTTGTAATATATGGAGCTTCTCCGCAGGTAATTTCAAGACGAGTAACTTTTACATAATCTTGCCAAGATTTATTTGTCTCATTTGAGAAGCTTATTTTTTCCGTTGAAGCTTGCCATGTCTTATTTATTTCATCTTCAATATTAAACGGAGAGTTTTTTCCAAACCACGCATTATCAAGCAAATTATTTTGTGCATTACATATCCAGCTCGGAGTAAAAACTTCCGCCTTTTGACGAACACGTTTTTGCTGTTCTGTTTTTGATTTCTCTATTCGTGGTTTTATTATATTTCCATTTCGTGAAGTAATCTGTTCTATATGGATTTCTCTTTCAGGAGCATAAAAAGAACCGTGAGACAAATAATTGTCTGTTGCCCACAATATATTTTTTCCGGTTGTTTTATCTTTCAAAAGAATCTCTAATAATTTTTTATCTAATTTGAGAAGTTGATTTTCTTTTATATCTATTAAATTATTTAATTCCATTTAATTTCCATTATATCACAAAAACAGCATTCTATCATACCAACAATCTCAAATAACGCTACAGGAAAATATTTTTTATAATTTTTTGTTTAAACACACCGTTCCATTTAGCTGGAACACATCGTTCCATTTAGCTCTGCTTGGTATTTCCTATCGGAAATACTCCGTTCGTACGTTTCACGTACTCACCACAGCTGAAACACATCGTTCGTTCCTTACGGAACTCACCGTTACTTTCGCTCGGTATTTAATTGTCATTAAATACTTCATTCGTTCACGTTGTGAACTCACCGTTACTCAAACTAACGGTTTTCGGTATTTTTTAAAGCTATTTTTATTCTTTTTTCAGTTTTATTTCAGGATAGAATTTTTGTTGTTCAGCTGTACCACATAAAAAATATTTTGGAACATTATCAATTATTTTATATATTCCTTTTATTCCAAAATTATTAACATTTGATTTGTATTCACATATCCAAACACCATCAACATTTAAAAACTTATGTGCATCATCTTTAGAAAAACATATATTATAATCATTTCCCATCCTGTACAGATGGATATGCAATAGGAAAACAAGGAAACAATCCTATTGTTTGGGAAATAGCTTGTGTCTTTTTATATATTCTATTTTTATTTTCTTCGTTTGGCTTTTGACGCATAACATTAGCTTCAAAGTTTATTATCAAATCATTATTTTTGTGAGGAAGATTATCTTCGTAGTTTGGATATAATCCTACTGTTGTAAATTCAAAACTATTCTTAATATTGTATATTATTAAAATGAATTTATTTCCTCCTTTGCAATTAATTTTATTTTCTCTTAATGCAGTTGATATACTTTCAGATGTATATAAAACCTGTTCTCCTTCGTCATTTAATCTTCCCATTTTACATTTCTCAATAGGTGGTTCCCAAAAAAATGAATCGTTATTTATATTTTCATATTCAAAATCATTTCCTAAAAAAATTATTCTATAAAGTTTTCCTTGTTCAATTTTTCGATTTTGCTGTTGAAATAAAATAGCTTTATCAAATAGAAATATTTTTAAAATTTCTGATTTTATTTCATCTAGCGAAAGATTTTCGAAGTCTAATGAATCAAATTTTGCAATTCTTTTTTCAAATATTTCTGTTGGAATCTTTTCTATTCGCTCAATAATATCTTTTTGCAAATTCGATACCATCCCCACTACTTCCCCTCCGTGAGTTTTTCGTATAGCTTAAACAACTCTGCGACAATTTCGCTTTCAGTCATGTCTTTTGCAAAACCGTAGGCTTCCATAACTGCACGGTCATTGGCTTGATGGGCTTTGCGGAGTTCTATAGGCATAAATGTTTCATCGTACAAATCTGCAAGAGAACATTCTGGATATTTTGCACGTGCATCTAAAATGGATTGGGCTGTTTGTTCGATTTTTGCCTTCTGTTTTTCTGATGAATCACACCAAGGGAATGTATTGTATACAATCTCTTTTGAATAACGATAGTCTGATTTTAAACGACCCGCAACAACTCGCATCCATGCCATGTGTACAGAACTGGTAAGAATCCCAAAATGGAACAATGTTGCATTCGGTATAATTTGAACTGCATCACTAGAAATAGTTTGTGAAGAAAGAAAACCTATAGGAGCGTAATAACGTCTTTCAGATGAAACTCTAGGAACAATTAGATAATCAACATCGTCTGGTTGTGTAATTTGTGCAAACAAATGAGGAACTTTTGCATAACCATTTGTTGTTTTTGCAGAAGATGAAAGTCTAAATTGTCGAACAGCCTCTACTTTTTCAGACAAGATTTTACTTTTTCTCATGTCTGCAGGACTTACATTTTTTAACCATAAACACCATCTTTTTTTATTTTTGATAAATTCTTCTGCACCAATATACAAGTGAAGATATTTTTCTAAGTCTGGTTCTTTTTTCAATATTTCATTACGTTCATCTTCATTTATTACAAAATGTCCACCATCTCTTGGTTGATTTCCAAAATTCATTTTTGGAACATCACATAAAACTTCTTTTTGGGCAGTAACAAATGTATTTTCTCCTTCAAAAAGATATGGGCTTATGTTTGATACAGCG
Organism: Spirochaetota bacterium; assembly: GCA_045133795.1. GTDB lineage: Bacteria > Spirochaetota > GWE2-31-10 > GWE2-31-10 > GWE2-31-10 > RGIG8597. The sequence goes on along the minus strand of JBGUUT010000021.1, from coordinate 1,791 downwards.
ATTTTGTTTTCACTATCTTTAAAAATAACTTTATGATTTCTATTAAAATTAGCGAATCCTACGATAACACAATGAACAGCGGCTTTGTCTGTAGATTCACTTTCCCATTTAAATGTTTGATATGCGAAATTAATTTTCACATTCAACTCATTCAATAAAACATTCCATAAAATTGGAACTTGTGAACCTTGACAAATAGAGTTTGTAGAAACAAAAGCACATTCAATATTTGTGTTTTGTATAAGTTGTGCTGCTTTTTTAAACCAACCTGTAACATAATCTAAATCTTGAACATCTTTTATATTTCCAAAAATATTTTGAATATCCTTTTTCTGCTCTCCACCTTGTTCCATCATTCTGGCACCCACAAACGGTGGATTTCCCATGATGTAATCATACTTTATCTCGTTTCCGTCTACTTCTGTGGCAAAACCTGCAAAAAGTCCGTCGTTGAGTTGTACGTTTTCATCAATTGGCTTTAGGGTTGCCCAATTCATTCGCAACGCATTGCCTTCCACGATAAAAGCATTTGTAGTCAAAGGCAAAAAGTCTAAGTTCATTCCGATAATTTTTTCGGTTTCGGTCATCATTTGGCTTTCTGCAATCCACAAAGCTGTCTTTGCAACAGTTACTGCAAAATCGTTTATTTCGATTCCGTAAAATTGATTGATTTTTACTTTTATAAACTCGTCAAAGCCCAAAACTTTTTCGCCATTATTTAGCAGTGAAATCACTTTGTTTTCCAAGCGACGAATGCTCAAATATGTTTCTGTCAAAAAGTTTCCGCTACCACAAGCCGGGTCAAGGAATTTTAATTTGCCAAGTTTTTCTTGGAATGCGTGAAGTTTATCATTTTTTGTTTTTGCGTTGGTTGTGGCACAAATTGAATCAAACTCGGCTTCCAATTCATCCATAAAAAGTGGGTCAATTACTTTGTGGATATTTTCAATTGATGTATAGTGCATTCCACCGGTTCGACGAGTTTCCGGGTTCAATGTTGATTCAAAAACCGCACCGAAAATTGTTGGGCTGATTTCTCGCCAATCAAATGGAGCACAATCATTTACCAAAACATCAACAATTTCTTGGGTAAAGTTAGGGATTTCAATATCTTCAGCCGCAAAAAGTCCACCGTTTACATAAGGAAAGGCGTTTAGAGCAGTGTCATATTTATCACGATTTTCAAGTTTTGTATCCAAACCTTTGAACAAATCAATCATTGCTTTTCGTAAATTTGGCAAATTGAATGATTTTATATAATCTTCAAAACTTGTGCGAGTTTCAAAAAGTCCTGCATCTTCTGCATAAAAACAGAAAACTAAACGTACACAAAGAATATTCAAAGAACGCAAACTGTTTTCATCTGGATTGATATATTGCTTGATAAGTGCGTCATAAAGTTTTCCGACCAAGATTCCCGCTTGTAAAGAGATTTCCTCTTCACGACGGATATTCTCATTTTTTGTATCAACCAAAAATTGCAGACGATAAAATTCTTTTTCAAGATTTTCTAATTTGATAATTTCCGGTTCTGCGTGTGGATTGTTCATATCGTGAATGTGGATTTCAGTAAAATTACTTACTACTATCCAGCGTGGACGTAAATCATAAGGAAGTTCGTCGGCATAACGTTTTGCTTGTTGATATGGAGTTAAAATTGCACCATCAGATTGTACTTGAAGTTTCGTTAAATCAACTTGACTACCTTTTTGTTCAATCAAAACTTTTGTATCTGATATATATGCGTCAATAAAACTTGTGTGTTTAAGTTTAACTTTCTTTTCAAACTCA
>JBGUUT010000020.1:0-9568 GCA_045133795.1 Spirochaetota bacterium | reverse complement strand
TACCGTTAGGCTTACGCTTGGTATTTCTTGCAGAAATACTTCATTCGTTTGCGTTGCAAACTCATCTTAGAAGCGTTCTTTTCTTTTAGGGGTATAAGGGGAACTTTTCTTTTTATCGCAAATAAAGAAAAATTCCCCTTAAAAATCCGTTGTTCCCAGAACAACAAAAACGCTTTGTGCAAGCTTTGCTTGCAAATAAAGCCCCAAACCTGCAAAGGTTTATAAAGTTTTGAACCCAAAACGAATTTTAAATGCAGGCTTTGCCTGCAAAATGTTCCTAAACCTAAAAAGGTTTGAAAAGCTTTAAACAAAGCTTTAGCCCCAACGCCGGTTTACACGGCGAATGAAATTTTAAACCAAAGTTTATTGCTTGATTTTTTTAAGAACCATAGATTCATTTCATAAAAAAATTATTTGTGGTATAACTTCTCATAGTGCCTTTTATCGGAAGTTAGGAGAATAAGACTATGAGTTCAAACTTTTCTTTTTTGCAAAAATATTGGCCGGATTTTGCCAAAATAATGGAGTTTGCAGAAAACTATGCTTATACAGATCCCGCATCCAGTAAAACTAAGTCCGGTTTATTTATTGAGTTGATGGTTCGTGAGATTCTCAGATATGAAAAGCTTCAAGAACCGTTTGATAATACTCATTATTCTCGTACAAAACTATTGAAAGACTACGGTTTACTTCCTTATGATGTAAATCAATGGATAAATCAAATCAGAAAAAAAAGAAATGATTCTGCTCATGAAAATATAGCCAATGCACAGGATGCGTTATCAGTATTAGGTTTTACATATCATGTTGCTTGTTGGTTTATGAAAACTTACGGTGACGGTAATTTTAAGGGATTAAAATTTGTTCCGCCTGAAAAACCGCAATACAAACCTGACTATACAATTCTTGTTCAAAATCAAGAAAGAGTAATAGAAGAGCAAGCTGTTCAACTTGCAACCAAAGAAGATGAAATAGCAGAAAAAAATGCAGAAATAGAAAGAATGAATGCCGAAATCAAACGCTTGATAGAGGAACGAGAAAAACTTCAAGTTGTAACGCCTCAATCAAGTTTAACAAAGCAAGAACGTCAAAAAGCATCTGCAGAAGCTATAGCCGGAACGAAATTGACGGAAGATGAAACAAGAAAACTTATTGATGAACAGCTTCGTCGTGTAGGTTGGGAAGTCGATACAAAAAATCTTCGTTATTCAAAAGGGACGCGTCCTCAAAAAGGAAAGAAAATCGCAATAGCCGAATGGCCGGTAAATTCTGACAGGGCAAAAGATAACCGTGCAGACTATGCTTTGTTTGTTGATGAAAAATTAATCGGTATTATCGAAGCAAAGGCTTATGAAAAAAGTGTTTATGCAATTATTGATAATCAATGCCACGACTACGCAAGCAATATAAAGGAAGAAGACGAAAAATATTGCATGGGTAAATGGGGGGATTACAAGGTACCGTTTGTTTTTGCTACAAACGGACGTCCGTACATAAAACAAATCGAAACGGAATCAGGTATTTGGTTTCAGGATTTACGAAAAGATTCGAATATTCCTCAAGCCTTACAAGGCTGGTACAGTCCGGAAGAATTATTAGCAAAGTTTAAACAAGATATTGATGAAGCAGACCGGAAACTCGCCGATTTACCTTATGACTTTTTACGAGACCCGGACGGATTAAATTTTAGACATTATCAGCTTGCGGCTGTCGAAGCTGTAGAAAATGCCGTAATCAATGGTCAAAAAAGAATCCTTCTTGCAATGGCTACGGGAACAGGAAAAACCAGAACGATTTTGGGAATGGTGTATCGTTTTTTAAAAACAAATCGTTTCAGAAGGATTCTTTTTCTTGTAGACCGAACAGCTCTCGGTGAACAAGCTCAAGACGTTTTTAAAGATGTTAAACTGGAAGACTTACAGCCGCTTAACAAGATTTATAATATCAATACGCTTGATGATATAGAATTGGCAACGGAAACGAGAATTCAAGTTGCGACAGTTCAGGGAATGATTGCCAGAATAATGAGCGAGGAAAAAGATAGAATTCCGTCATCCGGAGATTTTGACTGTATTATTATCGATGAAGCACATCGCGGTTATACGCTGGATCGAGATTTAAGTGAAGCAGAACTTTTATTCAGAGACCAAAACGATTTTATTAGTAAATATAAAAAGGTAATCGAATATTTTGATGCAGTAAGAATCGGATTGACAGCTACTCCGGCATTGCACACAACGCAGATTTTCGGTCATGCAGTGTATACTTATTCATATCGAGAAGCTGTAATTGACGGATATCTTGTAGATTATGATGTTCCTCATATTATTAAAACAGAATTAAATCAGAGCAAACTTCACCATGATAAAGGCGATAAACTAGCTCGATACAATCCGGTTACAAAAGAGTTACTGAATCCGGAAGAATTGGATGATGAAGTAGATTTTGAAATAGAAGAATTTAATAAAAATATTCTGATTCCGTCCTTTAATAAAGCAGTACTGGATAAACTTGCAGAATATATCGATCCGGAAGGTGATGAAAAAACTATAATCTTTGCGGTAAATGACCTTCATGCTGATGAAATAGTAAAGCAATTAAAAGTAATCTATGAAAAGCAAGAAGTTCCGGAAAAGGCAATAGAAAAAATTACTTGTTCTATCGGTGATAAAACTCGTGTACAACAGGCCATTAAACGATTTAAAAATGAACATTATCCGACAATAGTTGTTACTGTAGATTTGTTGTCTACCGGAGTAGATGTTCCGGAGATTACAAAAATCGTATTTATGCGACGTATAAAATCCAGAATACTTTATGAGCAAATGATAGGACGTGGTACTCGTTTATGTCCTAAAATAGGTAAAACTCATTTTGATATTTTTGACGCTGTAGATTTGTACAGTCATTTAAATAAACTTTCTTCTATGAAACCGGTTGTGGCAAATCCTAAAGTTACATTTGATGAATTATTTGCAGGATATGAAAAAGTCAGTGATGAAGAACATATACAATTTATTAATGAGCAAATAACGGCAAAACTCAATCGTAGCAAAATACGGTTAAATGATATTAAACAAAAATATTTTGCTGAAACTGTCGGGTACAATTCCATAAAAGATTTTGTTGAAGAGGTAAGAAATAAAGCTAAAACATCGGCAACGGAATGTAAGAATTTTCTATTGAGAAATAAGGAAGCATTTGATGTTTTTAAAATGCCGGAAGAGAGAAAAGGCGATGGTAAATACATTTTAATAAGTAATAAAGAAGATAAAGTATGTGAAGTGTCACGCAGTTATGAAAAAAATCAAAAACCGGAAGATTATCTGGAAAGCTTTTCTAAGTATTTACAAGAAAATAGAAATAAAATTGCAGCGATTGAGACTATTTGTACCCATCCGAAAGATTTAACATTGAATGATTTGAAAAGTTTACGTAGAACACTTGATATGAACGGGTTCAACGAATTACAATTGAATACGGCAACTAAGGCTGTTACTAAAGAAGAATGTGTGGCAGATATAATCGGTCTTATACGTTGCTATGCAATAGGTTCGCCGTTGATTTCTCACGAAGACAGAATTCACAACGCAATTAAAAAATTAAATAAAGCTCATGATTTTACTGCCGGTGAAAAGAAATGGATTGATAGAATCGAGAAATACTTAATCAATGAATCCGTCCTTAACGAACAGACTTTTGATGAATACCAAGCGTGGAAAATACAAGGTGGGTTTAACAAAGTAAATAAGATTTTTAATAATAATTTAGGGGCAATCATTAAAGAACTGAATACATATCTTTATGAGGATAAGGCAGCGTAAGGAAAAATGAAAACGGTGCTTCGACTGGCTTATACTCGATGTTTACTAAAGTAAACATTCCGTTTCACTTGATGTTTTCTTGCGAAAACATTTCATTCGTTCTACGAACTCATCACTGTTCGTTTGCGTTGCAAACTTACCGAGGATTGGACTTTACTACGTAAAATCAGTGGCAATAGTAAGGGAGAAAATTAAATGGCAAAGAAAGTAAAGATTGGGAATGTCCCTTAAAAAAAGAAGTCCGCAGTCCGTAACACTGATAAACAGGAGAACGAAATCTGCGGCTCACAAACTTAATATAGTGCAGTTTTTGATTTTTATCAAGCAAATTATGGGAGATGTAATGAATACATTTTTTTATCAAAGCATAGAAGATATTTTCACTCAAAGTAGATTAAGTGTATACAGAAAAGATGGTGTTGATAATATTACCTGTCTTGCCAGATATTTATTCAATATTGAAATCTGTAAATCATTATATCCAGCCTTACATATATTTGAGATTACTCTAAGAAACTCAATTGATAAAACTTTAGCTGATTATGCAAAAGTCCAAAATTGGTATGATGTTTTGTCAATAGATAACGAATCAAAAAACAAAATTGAAGAAGCTAAACGAAAAATAAAAAAACATGGAAAATCAATTACCCATGATAGAATAATTTCTGAATTAACCTTGGGATTTTGGACTAGCTTTTTAACAACACGTTATAGTCAATATTCCTTTCAGTCTGTAATTATAAAAAAATGCTTTAAAAATGTTTCAAAGCAAAATCGCAATATCAAATCTTTGCAAAAGATATTTGAAAAAATGCGATTGCTTAGAAATCGTGTAAGTCATTATGAAAGATTGATTCACTGGAAAGATTTAAAAGAGCAACACTCTCAATTGCTAGAATGTATAAAATGGTTGAACGTAGAATCTTATGAAATCGTGAAAGAAACAGATTCCTTTGATACGGTTCATTCTGACGGAATCCAACCATTTAAAATTTTAGTTCAAAATAATTGGAATATAACAGAGGTAAAATAGATGAAAACTGAAAACGGTGCTTCGACAGGCTTATACTCGATGTTTACTAAAGTAAACATTCTGTTTCACTTGATGTTTTCTTGCGAAAACATTTCATTCGTTCTACGAACTCATCACTGTTCGTTTGCGTTGCAAACTCACCGTTGCTCAGCAACCGAGATGAGCAGGTCGGTGAGCTACGGTGAATGTACGTAGTACATGAACGGAGTATTTAACGTTAGTTAAATACCGAGAAAGCGTAGTCGAACCGAACGAAAAGGAGAAAATTAGATGGAAAAGAAAGAAGTAAATCAGTCTAATCAAAATAAAGAATATAATATCTTAATCGAAAATGTTGGGATTGCTCTTAAAAACAGCAGACAGAATATTGCTAACACAATAAATACAGAAATTGTTTTAACATATTGGCAAATCGGTAAATATATTATTGATTATGAACAGAAAGGAAATGAAAAAGCAGAATATGGTTCTAATATGTTGAACAAACTATCTTTCGACCTAACTCAAAAATATGGCAAAGGTTTTAGTAGAAGTAATGTTTTTTATATCAGAAAGTTTTATATGGAATATCCAAAAGTTCAGACAGTGTCTGAACTTTTAAGTTGGAGTCATTATGTAGAACTTTTGAAAATAGAACAGTCAGAAGAACGTTCTTTTTATGAAATTGAATGTAAAAAATCTCATTGGGGCGTAAGAGAATTAAAACGACAAATGAAAAGTATGTTGTTTCATCGTTTAGTTCTTAGTTCAGATAAAAATCAAGTAATACAACTTGCAAAGGAAGGGCAAATTATAGACAGTCCAGAGGACATTTTAAAAGAACCATATATTTTTGAATTTACAGGATTGCCACAATTACCAGTCTATAAAGAAGGTGATTTAGAAGAAGCTCTTGTAAATAATCTAAGCCAATTTCTTCTTGAATTAGGAAAAGGCTTTACTTATGTAGGACGTCAACAAAGCATAATAATTGCAGGTAGAACTTACAAAGTTGACTTAGTTTTCTATCATAGAATTTTAAAATGCTTCGTTTTGATTGATTTGAAACGAGGAGAAAATCAACATGAAGATATTGGTCAAATGAATTTTTATTTAAATTACTATCGTGAAGAAATGAACACCGAAGGCGATACCGAACCAATAGGAATTGTTCTTGGTGCTTATCAAGACAAGTTAGTTATGCAATATGCTCTACAAAACATTTCTAATCAAGTTTTTGTCAGTCGTTATCAATTATATTTACCAGATAGAAATCAAATTGAAACAGAATTTCAAAGATTTCTTAGTAATGACAAGGAAAACTGAAAACGGAGAATTGAAAAGTGAAAAATGAAGAAATAGAAGCACCATATGAATTACCGGAAGGTTGGAAGTGGGTGCGACAGAATGAAGTGTGCAAACTTACCGATGGTGAAAAACGAACAGGTACAGAATTTCCATATCTTGAAGTAAAATATTTGCGTGGAAAAAAGGAGAAAGACTTTGTTTCTACTGGTAAATTTATTAAAGCTGGTACAAAAGTAATACTTGTAGATGGTGAAAACTCAGGAGAGGTCTTTACTGTTCCGGAAGATGGATTTATGGGAAGTACATTTAAATCTCTTGAAATTTCAAATGTAAATGAAAATTATCTCCAATATTTCATCCATACAAAAAAAGATTTGTATCGAAATAATAAAAAAGGGTCTGCAATCCCTCATCTAGATAAAAAACTGTTTTTTAGTATGCCTTTCCCGCTTCCTCCAACTCTTGACGAGCAACAACGCATTGTAAATCGCATAGAATCAATGTTTGCCAAATTGGATGAAGCAAAAGACAAAGCCCAAAATGTGGTAGATGGTTTTGAAACACGCAAAGCTGCTATTCTTCACAAAGCGTTTACAGGTGAACTCACAGCAAAATGGCGTAGAGAAAACGGCATCGAGAAAAATAAAGAATTAGATTTTATATACAATTTTGCTCAAACATTATCAAAGAAAGATATGACCAATATAACTGACTTTCAAAAACAAGCTTACGATTATGTTTTGTCAGATGGGGCTGTTTGGAAAAAATGTTGTATTGGGGCTATTGGTGTAATAACAAATGGAAGTACTCCTTCTCGAAAAGAAGCATCTTTTTGGAATGGAAACATACCTTGGGTTAGTTCTGGAGAGGTTGCTAATAATATTATTGAATCAACAAATGAGATGATTTCCGAGGAAGGTTTTAATAATTCATCTGTTAAGAAATTACCAATTGGTACTGTATTAATTGCGATGATAGGTGAAGGAAAAACAAGAGGACAAACTTCTGTCCTAAATATTGAAGCTACCACAAACCAAAATATCGCAGCAATAATTATTAATCATGGACATGTTGAATCAAAATTTTTATGGTATTGGTTGCAGAAAGAATATAAAAATAACAGAACAGCTGGAAATGGTTCAGGGCCTCAAGCTTTAAATTGTCAAAAAGTGCGGGAATTACCATTTATATTACCCACACTTCCAGAACAACAGGAAATAGTGCGAATCCTTGAGATAATTATAGAAAAAGAACGCACTGCAAAACAAGCCGCTGAAGCAGTGCTGGAGCAGATAGATTTATTGAAGAAGTCAATTCTGGCACGAGCATTTCGTGGGGAGTTGTAAATTGAAAACGGTGCTTCGACAGGCTTATGCTCGATGTTTACTAAAGTAAACATTCCATTCGTTTGCGTTGCAAACTCACCGTTGCTCAGCAACCGAAAGAGAGACTAAATAAATTAATTATTCTCTATGTGAAATATGCAAGTTAATTGACGTTTTTTGTCAAAAGTTGACAAAAAATATCAATTAAGCTATCTTATATGTATAGAGAGGATAATTATGCTATTAGGATATGGTGGAAAAAATTGTTGGTGTTTTAAGGAATGGATGCAGGTTGACTTAACTCTAAAAGAAGGAGTTCCTGCTGATGTTTCTATGAATCTTCCTGCTAGTACAGCTCTTTGTTTTAAAGGTGCAAATGCCTCTGGTAAGACAAATGCATTAAAAGTTTATGGTTTTATAACTGATTTTGCTAGAAATAGTTTTTCCTATAAATCTGAATCTAATATTTTTTTTGATTCATTTTTCGGTAATGATGAACCTGGAGAATTTTATGTTGAGTTTATTTCAAAAGAAAATTATTATCGTTATGAATTTATTGTTACGCAGAAAAAAGTAATAAAAGAATGTCTTTATAGAAAAAGAAATATAAAAGGTTCTCGAGAAACTAAGATTTTTGACCGTGAAAACAATGAAATAACAAAAAACACCTTATATAAAAGTAATTCTGGAATTATTTTTAGAGATAATGCTTCTTTTATAAGTACTCTTCATCAATACAATCTTCCAGAAATCGAAGATATATATAATTTTTTCTATTTTGTAAGTCTTAATATAGGTTATTTTGGATTACATGATGGTTCATCTGTAAATCCAGCGTTAAATCCATACATTATAGCTAGCGATTATGCTAACGATCCTCAAATGCTATCGTTTGTTGAAAAGAAAATACGTCAATTTGATACTGGTATAGAAAAAATCCTTATTAAGAGTCGTAAAGATGAACAAAATAATGATGTTTTTTATCCTGTTTTTATTCATACTGTTGAATCTCAAAAAACTGTGCCGTTATTATATGAAATGGAATCAAGTGGTACAAAGGCATTGTATAATAAACTTGAATTTTATTATCTTACACTAAAGACAGGCGGAGTTCTTGTTCTTGATGAATTTGATATTAATCTTCATACAGATATACTTCCCCATCTTTTGGATTTATTTATAAACAAAGAAAATAATCCCCAAAATGCACAAATTATTTTTACGACACATAGTAACGAAATTATGGATATTCTTGGTCGTTATCGTACTTATCTTGTTCAAAAGGAAAATGGAGAAAGTTTTTGTTATAGATTAGATGAACTTCCTGCTGAACTTTTAAGGAATGACAGACCTATTTCTGTTCCTTACAGAAAACACTTGATTGGAGGATTCCCAAAAATTGGCACAGAAGAAAACTAATTCAAAAAAAGAAAATTTTCTTTCAAATCTTTCCATAGAAACAAATGTATCAGAAATTTCGGATGTAAAGGGAAAGTTGTCTTTTAGTTTTAAATATTTTGATGGAAGCCAAGAGGCGGGTCAGGATTTTAAGGAATGGAATGATAAACAAAAGCAGGAACTTTTAGAAAAACTACGAGATTATACACGTGAAGATAAAAAGTATTGGCTAAATCAAAGAGTTGGTGGTGGTGGATTAAAAATCCTTGAAATATACGGCGAGTTTCCTCGAAATACAGATTTTAAATATCCTCAACATGTTCCCGAAGATGTACGATGGGCAAGATTTAGAATGGAAAGTGCAATGCGTCTTGTAGGATTTTTTGTTAATGAAGATGATGCAAAAGAGTTTTGTCTTTCTACAGATATTTTTTATATAGTTTTTCTGGATAAAGACCACAGATTTTACAAAATGGAAAAAGAATAAAATTGTTACAGATGAAATAACTAGAGCGTTTAGATGAAAACTGAAAATGGAGAATTGAAAATAGCTTACTGACGATATCGAAAATAGCTTACTGACGATATGCAAAATAGCTTACTGACGATATGCAAAATAAGTTACTGACGATATGCAAAATAACTTACTGACGATATGCAAAATAAGTTACTGACGATATGCAAAATAACTTACTGACGAT
>JBGUUT010000019.1:0-13265 GCA_045133795.1 Spirochaetota bacterium | reverse complement strand
AAATGCAGTACGAGCCGGGCTTGCTAAACGGGCGGCGGATTATCCTTTTTACGAGGTGTGGGAAGATATTACCGAGAGCGATTATTTGCCGGGAGGATAAGGGACAGACCCTGATTCCATTTCGGTATTTCTTTCAAAGTATACTCATTGCTAATTCCCAAAAAGTATATTAAAGGAAATATAATATAGATATTATTTTAAAACTTTCGGGAAAACTTGCAGAAATGTCCGATTTTGTATATAAAACACTTTGATTATTTAACAGAAAAGACTTTTTTAAAATAAAACCTAAGGAATGATAAATGGCAAATGTTAGCGACGAAAGAAGTATCAGAATCGCAAAGGTTCAAAAATTAAGAGAAAGCGGCATAAATCCTTATGTAGAACGCTGTAATAAAACACATTCATTGTCACAGGCAAGAGAACTTGCAGAAGGAACAAAAGATGTTCAGTTATGCGGTCGTGTAATGTTGAAGCGTTCATTCGGAAAATTATTGTTTGCAACAATTCAAGATTATGATGCAAGAATGCAAATTGCCGTAAATATGAGTATTGTAGAACGTGAGCAATTTAAATTCTTTGAAAAAATGATTGATACCGGAGACTTTGTTTGGGTAAAAGGTGAAATCTATAAGACTGAAAAAGGTGAAATTACTTTGAAAGTTGAAGAATTTCAGCTTCTTTCTAAAGCAATTCGTCCGTTACCGGAAAAATTTCACGGTATTACGGATTTGGAAACTCGTTCACGCCAGCGTTATCTTGATTTGATAATGAATTCTTCTACTCGTGAACGTTTTAAAAAGCGTTTTAAAATTATCAATACAATCAGAAACTTTTTAAATGATCACGATTTTGTGGAAGTTGAAACTCCTATTATTTTGACTAAACCGTCAGGAGCTTTGGCAAAACCTTTCAAAACCCATCACAATGCTTTAGATATTGATATGTTCCTCAGAATTGCACCGGAGACTTATTTGAAACGTTGTATTGCCGGCGGAATCGAACGTGTTTATGAATTTGCCAGAAGTTTCAGAAATGAAGGTATGGATCCAAGCCACTTACAAGATTTTACATTGTTGGAATTTTATGCGTCTTATTGGAATTATGAAGACAATATGCGTTTTACTCAAGAATTGATTAAGAAAATTCTAATGGAAGTAAACGGAAGTTTAGAGTTGGAATATCAAGGAACAAAGATTGATTTTTCCGGCGAATGGCCTAAATACAGTTTCCGAGAATTGATTATCAATCATGCAGGTATCGATATTGACCAATGCCCTACAAAAGAAGAGCTTGTAGCTGCAATTAAGGCAAAAAATATAACTCTTGAAGGTGTTGATTTCGATAAAATCGGTAGAGGAAATTTGATTGACCAGCTTTATAAAAAAGTTGCACGTCCGTCTATGATTAATCCACAGTTCTTGATTAAACATCCTACGGATTTGTCTCCGCTTGCTCGTAAAAATGATGATGACCCGAACATTACCGATAGATTCCAGCTTGTTGTAAACAGTTGGGAAATTGTTAATGCTTATTCAGAGCTTGTAGATGCAGTAGAACAACGTGAACGTCTTTTGGCACAGGCAAGAGCTCGTGAAAACGGAGACGATGAAGCAATGATTATGGAAGAAGATTTTATTAACTGTATGGAATACGGTATGCCGCCGATTTCAGGTTGGGGAATGGGAATCGACCGTTTTACTGCGTTATTGACAGACCAGGAAAACTTACGTGAAGTAGTTTTGTTCCCGTTAATGAAACCTTTAGATTATACTGCCGACGGAGAGCCGGTTGAAGAAAATGCAGAAAAAACAGCTGAAAGTGAAAATTTAGCTCCTCAAGATATTGCGGATTTAGGTGCAGATAAAGCTAAACTTGATGAGTTATTTGCAGAAAAACTTCAAAAAGAAAGTTTGAAAAATCACAGCGTAGCAAGTGCTGCAATTATGCGTGGAATTGCTGCTAAGTTTGGTTTGAATCAAGAAAATTATTATTATGCCGGACTTTTGCATGATGTAGATTTTGAAGACGGCGAAGGTTCACAAATGGATAAGCACGGACTTGTTGCTGCACAGTGGTTGAAAGCTTTAGGCTTAAACGAAGACATAGTACATGCAATTATGGCTCATAATGAAGAAAATGGAACAAAGCGTGAAACTTTCTTAGATTATGCTCTTACTGCAAGTGAGACTATTTCCGGTTTTATTACGGCTGTAGCTAAGATTTATCCGGACAAAAAAGTTGCTTCCGTAAAAGTTTCAAGTGTAACAAAAAGAATGAAAGAAAAAGCGTTTGCTTCTAACGTAAACAGAGATTCTATTCTTTTATGTTCAAAAATCGGCTTGTCATTAGACGAGTTTGTAAAGATTGCTCTTGAATCAATGAAAGTAGTTGCAGAGACTATCGGACTGTAAAACATGAGTTATATCATTTGAGATTATAATTAAATCGGCTGTTCAAATCTTGCTGTTACTTGCATTTGGACAGCCTTTTGTTTTTTTAAATACAAGCATTAAGGAAAATAAATGGTAACAGTAGCAATTATTGCAGTAGGTTCAGAACTTATGCGTGGAAAAATGGATGATACAAATTCAACATTTTTTGCACGTTGGTTTGAAAGTTTAGGAATGAGAGTAAAATATCGTATAAATGTGGCAGATGTCGGTTCTGAAATTGTTTCGGCAATGCGTTATTGTCGAGATGCTGATATTTTAATTACAACCGGCGGTTTGGGGCCGACAAAAGATGATTTAACAAGAATTGCCGCAGCGGAATATGTGGGGAAAGAACTTGTCTTTTTTCCTATGCTGTGGAAAAAAATCGAAGCTTATCTAAAATCAAAAAATTATTATTCTTATGAGTCAAATAAACAGCAAGCCTATTTGTGGGACGGAGTCGAAGTAATGGATAATTGCTGCGGAACAGCTCCGGGACTTTTTTATCGTAATAAAAAACAAATAGTAGTGTTACTTCCCGGACCACCGTCAGAAAACAAAATAATGGCACAACAGCAACTTTTACCTCGTTTGGAAAAATACAATCTTGTACAAGGAAAATTTTTCTCGGAAGTTATACGAGTTTACGGTGTCGGTGAAAGCGGTGTAGCCGATTTATTCGCAGAAAAGGATAACGGATATTTTGACTTAGGATATTATTTTTCTGATTCCGGATATATAGAATTACATTTCAGACGTTTTTCACAAAGCGGTGAAAAACCGAAAGATTTTGATGAAAATGTGATGATGTACAAAAAGCTTTTAGCGGAGAATAAAATATTTTTTACTGAAGATAAGCCGCTTGAAAATGTATTGTACGAGAAACTTTTGGAAAAAAAGAAAACTATTTCATTTGCCGAATCTTGTACCGGCGGAAAAATTTCTTCTACATTTGTGAGAACTGCCGGAGTTTCGCAAGTTTATGCAGGTGGTGTGGTGTCGTACAGTGCAGAAATGAAGCAAAAAATTCTCGGAGTGTCTGGAAGTACCATTACACAGCAGGGGGTAGTTTCTGCTGCGACAGTAAAAGAAATGGCTGCCGGAATAAAGAAAATTACGGGAAGTAATATTGCAATTTCAGTTTCAGGTGTTGCCGGTCCGGGTGAGGATTCGGACGGAAATCCGGCTGGGCTTGTATGGTTTGGACTTGATATTGACGGTAAGACCGAAGAATTTTCTGTTTGTTTTGCCGGAATGGGAAGAGAAAAAATTATACAGAAGGCTGTAAATCATGCTTTTGTCAGTGTATTGCAGAGATTAAAATAAGTTAATAGCCTGTTCTCGATTCTATTTTTTTGAATAAGGGACAGGTTAATATACATTTTTAAGGAGGAATATTAGATGGAGAAATTGTTTAAACTTCGAGAACGAGGGACAACGGTTACCCGTGAGATAATTGCCGGTGTTACAACTTTTTTGGCAATGGCTTATATTTTAGCCGTAAATCCCGGAATACTTTCTGAAGCAGGAATGGATTTTGGTTCAGTATTTACGGCAACGGCTGTTTCTGCTGCTATTGCGACTTTGGTAATGGCTTTCTGTGCCAATCTTCCGATTGGACTTGCTCCGGGAATGGGGTTGAATGCGTTTTTTACTTATACTGTTGTAATGGGAATGGGCTGTTCATGGCAGTTTGCACTTACCGCAGTTTTGTTTGAAGGGTTGTTATTTATTCTTCTTTCTGTGTTTGGTGTAAGAGAGGCTATTATTAAATCAATTCCTGCAAATTTACGAAAAGCTGTAGCCGTAGGTATCGGTTTGTTTATTACTTTGATAGGTCTTGCAAATGCCGGAATTGCTAAATCAGATTTAGGAACAATTATCGGTTTTGTAGATTTTAATAATGTTTCAGCACTTGTTGCGATTATCGGGTTAGTTATAACAATTGTTTTATATGTAATGAACGTTCCCGGTTCTATTCTTATCGGGATTGCTCTTACGACAATTGTCGGAATCCCGTTTGGAGTGACAACTGTTCCGGATAATTTTAAACCGTTTTCACTTCCGACGGCTCCCTACTTTTTTCAGTTTGAATGGGGAAGTGTTTTGACTGTGAAATTTTTTATTGTGTTCTTTACATTTTTCTTTACTGATATGTTTGATACAATCGGAACACTTATGGGTGTTACGGAACAGGCAAAACTTACTGATAAAGACGGAAATATTCCTAATGCAAAAGAAGCTCTTTTTGCGGATGCAGTGGGAACAGTTGCCGGAGCATGTTTGGGAACATCAACGGTAACAAGTTTTGTAGAAAGCTCATCGGGAGTTGGTGTCGGCGGACGAACAGGACTTACTTCTGTAGTTACTGCACTGTTATTTATTTTGTCATTATTCTTTACGCCTTTGTTTGGACTTATCCCGGCTGCAGCAACAGCTCCGGCATTGATTTTTGTAGGTTTTCTTATGATGAAATCTGTTACATCTATAGATTTCAATGAAATTACGGAAGGGATTCCTTCATTTATTACTATTATGGTAATGCCGTTTGCATATTCTATTTCAAAAGGTATTACATATGGTGTAATAACTTACGTTATTTGTAAGGTTGCCGGTAAAAAATTAAAAGATATTCCGGTTGTTACATGGGTTTTAGCATTTGTGTTTATTGCGGATATAATTTTTGAAGCATTGAAATAATGCAGAAAACGGACAATCTTAAAATACAGATTGTCCGTTTTTTTTATTAGGAACAGTTTTTTTCTCTGTTTCGTTTTAATAATTGAACCTTATAAAAAACATTATTGAACTAATGAGATTTTAAATCCTGTCACACGAGGAAATACGCCGGTATCAAGCCCGTCAGCTCCGTCTTCTTGAAATTTATGGTAAGCATAAGCGGCAATCATAGCTGCATTATCTGTAGCGTATTTCAAGCTTGGAAAGTAAACTTGCGTATCGGTAAGCGTTGCAAACATTTGTCGCAGATATTGATTTGCACTTACGCCGCCGCCTACAACAATGCGAGGGATTTTATAATCGATACTTGCTTTTTTTACTTTGCGGAACAGCATATCAAAAGCTTTGTGTTGGAATGAAGCAGCAATGTCATTTACCGTGTAAGTATCGTTCGGAGTGGTAAGATATTTTTCCAGATGATTAATTGCGGCGGTTTTTATTCCCGAATAACTTACATCATACAGTCTGTCAGATTTGTATAGGTTTGAAATAGGAAAATGAAATTTATCCTTGTTACCGTTTAGTGCTGCTTTTTCAATAGCAGGTCCGCCGGGATAACCGATGTTGTAATGTTTTGCAACTTTGTCCAGTGCTTCACCGAGTGCGTCGTCAATCGTAGTTCCTATTACTTCATATTCAGTGTGAGATTTTACGATTATAATCATTGTATGACCGCCGGAAACGAGTAAGCCGACATAAGGAAATTCGATGTCGCATGTAATATGTGAAGAATAAAGATGACCTTCCATGTGATTGATTCCGATAAAAGGCTTGTCAAGCATCCAAGCATAAGATTTTGCCACTGCAGTTCCGATGATTAGCCCTCCTATTAAGCCGGGACGATTGGAGGCTGCGACTAAATCGACATCTGATAATTTTACACCGGCAGTTTTGCAGGCTTCTTCCGTAAGCGGAATTATTTTCTTTAGGTGTAATCTGCTGGCGATTTCCGGAACGACTCCGCTCCAAGGTTGATGATCTTTTATTTGGCTTGCAATAATACTTGATAATACTTCTTTCCCATCTTTAACAATTGCTACGGCTGTTTCATCGCAAGTAGATTCAATTCCTAATACCAACATGATGTACTCCCTATTATTATAAAGTAGTTTGTTTTTATCATAAACGCCTTGAATCTGCAATCTTTTGTAAGTGTGACTGACAGTAAGTTTTTTATAAGGGACAGACCTTGATTCACTTTCGGTATAGAGGTCTGTCCCTCGGAAGAAAAAGAGAGAAAGAATCACCGTTAGGCTAATTTCTTAAAGCCTGCTTTAGCTTTATTGTTACAATGAATATTCTTACTCCTCAATTTCTGCGTTCTTTTCTTTTAGGAGTATAAGGGGAATTTTCTACAGATGTTTACATTCGTTATCGGTATTTCCTGCGGAAATACTCCATTCGTGCAAAACGCACGAATCTACCACTCATGTAAACGGTTATTTTTTTCGACTTTCTTGCGAAAGTCTTACGTTCGGTGTTTTGTTCCAAAACACTTCGTTCGTACGTTTCACGTACTCACCATGACTTGTTTCGCAGAACCGATTAAAACCTAAGTAGGTTTTATAAAGCTTTGCCCCCAAAACGTTTTTTAAACATCGGAAAATAAAAAAGCCTGCTGTTTTAAAAAGCAGGCTCTAAAAATATTAACTTTGTCTTAATGAACGTCGTCTGTCTACTTCTGTTAAGAAACGTTTTCTCAATCTGATAGATTTCGGAGTTATTTCTACAAGCTCATCGTCATTAATGAACTCGATACAATTTTCCAAGCTTAGGCGTGTGTACGGAGTGAGAATAACGTTTTCGTCACTTCCGGATGCACGTAAGTTTGTAAGTTTTTTTCCTTTTCCCGGATTTACATTCAGGTCGTTTTCACGAGAATGTTCCCCGATAATCTGTCCTTCATAAACTTTTTCCTGTGGCCCCATGAAGAAACGACCGCGACTTTGTAAGTTGAACAATGCGTATGCAACAGTTGTACAAGTTTCAGTAGAAATCATCGCACCGTTTTGACGATTTTTGATTTCACCGCAGAATTTATCGTATTCCATAAATACATAGTTCATTACACCCATACCGCGAGTTTCTGTCATAAACTCGGAGCGGAATCCCAAAAGACCGCGTGTAGGAATTTTATAAACGATTCTCATCATATCGCCGTCTTGTTCCATTTCCAAAAGAATTCCCTTTCTTTCATTTAAACGTTTGATTACACCACCGGAAGATTCTTCACTTACATCGACAGTTAATTCTTCATACGGTTCCATAAGAACGCCGTCAATTTCTTTCATAATAACTTCTGGACGTGTAACTTGGAATTCGTATCCTTCACGTCTCATAGTTTCTATCAAGATAGATAAATGAAGTTCTCCTCTTCCGGAAACCTTGTAACCTACGCCGGTTGTCATTTCTTCAACTTTTAATGCAACGTCGTTAAGTGTTTCTTTAAATAATCTGTCACGCAAATGACGGCTTGTAACAAATTTTCCGTCCTGTCCGGCAAAAGGTGAATCGTTAGGAATAAAGTTCATCGAAATTGTCGGCTGGTCTAAGTCTATAAACGGTAAAGGTTGTGGATTTTCTACGGATGTTACGGTTTCACCGATTGTAATGTCTTCAATTCCGGCGATTGCAACAATGTCTCCGGCAGATGCACTTTCAGCTTCTACCATTTTATTTGTTTCGTATTGATAGATTTTAGAAATTCTTACCGGTGTACCTGTTTTTTCCGGAGTAGCTACTACTACCGGACCGTTTACTTTCATTGTACCACTGCGTAGTTTTCCTACAGCAAGACGTCCCAAGAAAGGAGAATTGCTCAATGTACTTACCAAGAACTGGATAGGTCCGTTTTCGTCACCTTTAGGAGCAGGAATGTAATCTACTATAGTTTCATACAATGCATTCAAATTATCAGTTTTAACTTTTGGGTCTTTTGTTGCCCAGCCCTCACGAGCAGACGAGTAAACAACCGGGAATTCCAATAATTCATCCGGAGCATTAAGCTTGATAAACAATTCAAGAACTTTGTCTACTACCCAGTCCGGGCGAGCGTCTTTTTTGTCAATTTTGTTGATACATACGATAATAGGCAATTGCAAATGCAATGCTTTTTTTAATACATAATAAGTTTGCGGCATAGGACCTTCAGCTGCATCTACCAATAAAACAGCACCGTCTACCATATTCAATACACGTTCTACCTGACCGGAAAAATCCGCGTGTCCCGGAGTATCGATAATATTTACATGATAACCGTTATAACGGAATGCACCGTTTTTTGACGAGATTGTAATACCACGTTCTCGTTCCAAATCCATTGAGTCCATCATTCTGTCTTCTACGACTTGATTTGAGCGAAAGCTTCCGCTTTGTTTAAAAAGTTGATCTACCATTGTCGTCTTGCCGTGGTCTACATGGGCAATAATGGCAATATTACGAATCTTGTCTTGTTCCATTTTTTTATGAATCTCCATTGTTATTTTTTAGGATTATTTGCAATTTTGACAGTTAATAATGAAAGGAATCTGCCTACATTTAAGAGAATGTTTGTATACAGAAAATAGCGTTAAAAGTCAAGGTATGCACAATACGGCAGTGGCGGTTGTTGCAATTTTTAGTAAAAACAGTTACAAGAAACGACTTGATTAAAAGTATTTTAAATAAAGTGTTTCAATTATAAATGTAAGCGGAGGAAAAATCATTGAACGAGCTTATTATATATAAAGATAAAGAATGCAAATTGGCAATAATGCAGGAAGAAAAAGGCAATAAAATAACTTTGCAAACTGCAGATTCTAAAAAAGTTGTAATACAAAAAAATCAATTGATTTGCAGAAGCGGTAAAGATGCAGAACACCAGCTTTCTTATTATCAGGTTGCCGTTAAAACAGTAAACAGTGAGGAACTTTACGATTTGCTTGGCGACATGGCGACGTCTTTTACCTTTCGGGAGTTAGCCGAGCTTTATTTTTCCGAAAGTTTTACAACGGAACAGATGTTTTCTCTTGTACTCACGGCGGCGTGTGATGAAATTCGTTTTAATATTCAAGGGGAACGTGTTTTTTTACGTACGGCAGAAGAGATTGCGACTTTACTAGAAGAAAAACGTAAAAAAGATGAAGAAGAGCAAGCACGTAAGGCGGCTGTAGACGCTGCATGGGAATGGATTGCTGCTAATGTAACTAAGGAAATTTTTACTTCAAAATTAGAATATGTTCCGGCTTGTGAAGAACCGCCGCAAGAAGCGGTGCGTATACTTCTGCCGTTGAAAGATTTGCTTATTCACGGCGAGGAATATTCACGCAAAAAAGACTGTTTTGCTCGCATAGATGAAATCTGTCAGAAATGTAATATTACTTGCAATATGGATAAATTTGCGTGGAGTTATCGCCTGTTGTTTCATCTGGGAGTATTGCAAAATGACGATGAGCTTGTAAAACGCCGCAATAATTTAAAAACAGCGTATCCGGTATTACCTGAGGGAACGTTGCCGCTTCCGGTAAGCGACGGAATCGAACGTGAAGATTTGACAGATTTGAATGTCTTCACTATCGACAGTGAGCAAACAAAAGATATTGATGACGGTTTGAGCTGGAGAGATTGCGGCGACGGTTACAAATTTTATGTTCATATAGCCGACCCGGATGCTTTTATTCGACGCGGAAGTATTCTGGATAAAGAAGCTTTTACCAGAGGTACAAGTGTTTATATGACTACGCAGCGAGTTCACATGTTTCCTTCGGAAATTATACAGGCTCATTTTAATCTGACTGCGGGAGAAAAACGTCCGTCGGTAACATTAGAAATTTCTACGGATAAAGATTATTCGATAAAGGCAACACGTTTTTGTTTTGCATGGATAAAAGTACATCACCGTCTGTCTTATAATGAAGCGGATAAGGCGTTGAACGAGGAAAATACGCAAAAGCCGGACTGGTTGGAAGCAATGCAACATTTTCAAAAACTTGCAATAAAGTGTGAAGAAAAACGAGTTGCCGACGGTGCGTATTTGATAGAACGCCCGGATATTCATTTGATTATTGCAGATGACGGAAAAATCGGACTTGATTTACTTTACAGTAATTCGGCTTCACACATAATCGTGCGTGAAATGATGATAATGTTTAATAAGCTTACGGCTGAAACTATGATTTTACATAATACGCCGTCAATTTTTATTTCACAAAGTTCACCGGACGCATTGGCGGAGGGAACGCCGACAGCCGTCGATTATGACAAACACAGAGATTTTTCACGATATGAATTGATTCAATTCCTTATTACTATGAAAAAATCTGTTACCGGTACAACTGCCGGCCCGCATTTTACGATGGGACTTTCGTATTATACGCAAGCGACTTCGCCTATACGTCGTTATCTGGATATTACCGAACATCGTTTGTTAAAAGGTATTATTACCGGAAAGACAGAACTAATGCCGGACGAAGATGAAATCAAAATGATAGTCGCTACGATTACGGCAAAAAGTGCAAATGCAGCACAATGCGAACGTGAAAGTAAAAACTTCTGGATGTTGCGTTATTTAGAACAAAATATGGACGTAACGTATAAAGCTTTGATTACGAAGAAAATCACCGGAGGGTTCTTGGGAGAAATCGATGACTTGTGTGTAAGAGTTCCGGTGTTCGGTGCGACAAACTTAAAAATCGGAAGCTACGTGAACATAAAGTTAAAAAAAGTTTCTCCTATTACCGGAGAAAGTCGTGCTGAGGTTGTATTTTAAGCATTTAGCAAAGTAAGGCGTAAAAAGGGAATTGGAATAATTATGAAACAGATTGATATTTGGAAAAAAAGACTTCTGGATTTAGGTTTGCGTAATAAGCTGCTCAATTACCGTGTTACCGGAAAAAGCGGGTTGAATATTCTGGTTCCCGGAATTTACGAATTGTACAAGAAGCTTGTAAAGCAAGAAAAGACGCTGACTTTTGCTAAAGTGGTTTATGAGACTAAATGTCGCCTTGACGAAAACAGCGAAACAGATGAAGTTCTTAATCTGATAGAGGAAAAAGTTGCTCGTGTAGTTCCGGGCGATATTGAAACAGATAAGGAAGCGGAAAATCTTGAAAAAACGCTTAAAACATTAAAAGACCGTGCAAAAACTGCTGTCGAAGAACAAGGTGTCAATGTTCTCTATTTGGCATTCGGTTTTTTGGAATGGTACGAAAAAAGTAATCCCAAACAAAGTTTCTTAGCACCCTTAATTCTTGTTCCCGTAACAATTTACAGAGAAAATCTTTTATCGGCGTATCAACTTCATCTTCATGAAGATGAGGTTTTACTTAATCCGACATTGCAATATAAATTAGAACAAGATTTCGGAATAAGATTACCTGATTTTAATCAAGATTCGGATATTGAAGAATATTTTGAACAGTTGAGAAAAACTCCGTTGATAAATCAGTATTCCGTATCTGAAAAATGTGCGTTGGGGCTTTTTTCTTTTTTAAAAATGAATATGTATTTTGATTTGGAAAAAAATAAAGACAGAATATTTTCAAATCGGGTACTTTCCGCAATGATTGATAAGAAGCCGCTTGCGTTTGATGACGGTTTTAAAAATACAGAATGTGAAAAGTTGCCTTTTCAAGTCGTAGATTCTGATTCCAGCCAGCAAGAGGCATTGCAATATGCCATGCAAGGAAAAAGCTTTATTTTGCAGGGACCTCCGGGAACAGGAAAGAGTCAGACCATTACCAATATTATAGCGGCGGCTTTAGGTGTCGGAAAAAAAGTTTTATTTGTTTCAGAAAAAGCAGCAGCGTTGAATGTGGTTTATCAAAGACTTTGCAAAGCCGGACTTGATAACGGTTGTTTGCTTCTTCACAGTTATAAGGCAAATAAAAAAGAAGTTTTGAAACAATTAAATAAAACACTTAATTCTCCCAAAGTTCGAGTTTATGAAGAAGCTTATCAAAAATTAAAAGCGTTGGATTTGTGCGAAGAACATCTCGACGGTTATGTGAAACAGTTACATAAAAAAATAGAGCCGTTGAATATGAGCATTTTTGAGGTAATAGGAAAATTACTCGAAATGGAAAATATTCCCAATATTTCGTTTTCATGTAATGAAATATTTAGCGGCGGAATAAATAACGTAACAATGGAACAGCTGACGGAAATACAGCGAAAACTTGATGAATTGATACTTGCCGGCGGGCGAATGAGCTGTAATTTTCGAGACAATCCGTGGCGTTATTCAAATATAAAGTCGTTGTCATTGACTTACAGAAGTGAATTGGAGGCTTTCTATAAACAGGCGGCGGCAAAACTTTGCAAGCTTATTGATGAAATTGAAAAATGTATAAATAACTACGGTTTGGATTTATCAAAGTTTTCGTGTTCCGTTGTTATCGTTTCTGAAATCATAAAATTATTTAAAATGTCTGCAATTGAAGAAAAACCGCTTGTAGATTTTGTTGTTTGGGAAAATGAGGATATTGAAGAGAAAAGAAAATTCGCTGAAGTATTTTCCGTAAAAAATGCACTGTTAAATGAATTAAATTGCGGTTTGCATAAAAAATATTTTCCGGAAGTAAATACAATTGATACAGAAAAAATTACAGCAGCATTAAAAGCTTATTCTGCCTTGCAAATAAAATCTTTTTCCGAAGACATCGGAGTGCATGTTCCGGAAATGGAAGAATATTGCAAACTTTTTGATAAGGTCTCAAAAAATATTCAAAATGCTTTGGATATTGCAAAAATGTACGGAATGGAAGTTTTCGACGTAAAAGATTTTAATTTTATAAAGGATATCTTTGTATTCTGTGCAGAAAAACTGCAACCGAGCTGGCTTTGTCCCATAAATCAATTTACTCAAAACTTCATGAAAGTCATGACTCTCGAAGAAATTTATAAATTGGAAAAAAAGTTTCGTGATAAATTGACACATGATTTTACAGAGAAAGTTTTTGATACGGAAATTGAATGTTTTCATGGGGAATTTATAAATGCAAATAATTGGCTTGTTCCCAAACTTCATAAACCTTACAGAGATTTTTGTAATGAATTAAAAAAGTGTATAAAGCCGACTTCTTATTTTAAGTTAAATCATCGAAATGTTATGGC
>JBGUUT010000018.1:0-20296 GCA_045133795.1 Spirochaetota bacterium | reverse complement strand
ATATCGTCAGTAAGTTATTTTCGATATCATCAGTAAGTTATTTTCGATATCATCAGTAAGTTATTTTCGATATCATCAGTAAGTTATTTTCGATGTCTTCATCTTCACCGATTGGATAACCTTCCAGTTTTTTTGAGTTCCGGTAGTTTTTTACGAAGTTCCTCACGGAAATATTCCCTGCGTTCCTCGTCGTTAGAGAAGGTTTTACCGAGTACGGTTACAGAAGTATTCTCTGCAAAAAGTGAGTTCTGATCTAAGTTTAAAAGTCTTCGTCAGTGAAAAGTGATGACATTGTCGTGTGCTCCTTATTGTGCTGATTTAAGTTTCTTTTTCAAATAGTACACAGCAGCACCATAAAAAGGCTTATGCTGTTTCTTATATCTATCAATCAATTTTTGTATTTCTGCTTTTGTTCGTGTTCCATGTTTTATAGAAAGAGCTATTTGTGCACTTTCAATCATATTTTTACGATTATTTTTTAATTGATTTGTGTTTAAATTTAAAACATCATTTAATTCTTTATCAAAAGTTTCATTTAATGATTTTATGGTTCCGTCATCTGTATACACAATTTGCATTTTTTTTAAATCAATCTCATTTGAAGGATTTAATGATAAACTTGAATCTCCTTTATATGTATCACATGTTTGCTGTTTATGAGGTTTGTCACTCTGACCAAGACAACACCCCAGCATATTTGAGTATTCAAGTTGCAATTCAGGAAAACAACTTTGACATTTAAAATGTTCGATTTTCATTTTTGCACTTTCAGCTGAAATCTTACTCATACAATATGCACAAAGTTCATTTTGCTCTTGAACTAGATTTTTTCTTATGTCATCTTTTTCAGGAAAATCATTATAAGCTGTATTCCCAGAATTCTTATACTGTATTAAAGTCTTTGGAGCCGACTGTTTTATAATATGAACCATATATATTAGTCTTCTCCTATCATTTCGATTACAGTTTTGTATTTTACAGTTTCATGAATTTCTCCACCTGTAATTTTTTCAATCTCTTCAATTACTTTTTTTGCTGCATTAAACTTTTCAAGTTCTACCAATATAGAAACTTCATTTAATTTTTTTGCAATTTCACTGTCTCTGCTTAAAGAAGTATCATCATCAATGACATCCATAATTTCATCAAGAATTTCATTTGATGTAAGTCCATAACTTGAATCAGGTCTATAAACATTAAAATCATTCAACAGCCAAATTTCTTCTGTTTTCAGTTCACCTAAAACTTGTGGAGAATGTGTTGTAATTATAAACTGACAATTAGGGAAAGTTTCTTTTAAAGCCTTACATACTTTTCTTTGCCAACTTGGATGCAAATGCATTTCTATCTCATCAATAAGAATAATTCCATTGCCTTCAAGCGGGTTTTCAAGAGTTTCATTTGCAATGGCAAGACGACGAGCTATATCTCCAAAAAGAGTAATTATGCCTTTTTCTCCATCAGATAGAGTTGAAAAATCTAAAACAGAATCTCCTTTATTTATAAAAAGGACAAGTTTTTTTCGATCAACTGTCATCTGTGAAACATTTGGAAGCAATGCCGAAATTGATTTTCTTACAGCTTTTAAGGCATGGTCTTCATATGCAGCCAGAGTCTCTTGCTTTTTAAATCTAGAAACAATTTCCTGATTTTCTCTATCTTCTCTATCTCTAAACCAACGGAAAAAATCTTTATAATGAATGACAGGAGCTAGAGCCCCTTCAACCGACTCTGTTTTTTCACTCAAATCTCTTTCTGACTCAACAGATACATCGATATCCAAATCTGAACGATTAATTGTATAATACGCAACAACAGTAAAATCATTTTTTATTTCTGAAGATATGATTGAACTTTTGAAATTTTTACTTATTTCTCTATCATAATTAATTTTTTGAGAATAATTTGTATTATTACAATCAAAAGATAAAGAAATCGATGAATATTTTTTTTCTGAATTAACATTTATATCAGATTCTTTTATATCTTGAAAACCAACTCCTTCAAATTTTGGATTGAGTACAGGTCTTAATAACGCATGAAGGGATTTTGATAATGCTTCTAGACATGAAGATTTCCCTGCACCGTTCACACCGGCAATACAAGTGATTTTCTTTCCAAAATCAATACTTGTGTCAATAAATCCTCTAAAATTTTCAAGGTGCAGATTTTTAATTTTTATCATTTCTTTTACCCCTTACTTCCCACTCAAAATAATACGAATCTTTCCGCGTTCTTTGCCGGCACATTGATTTTCAATAAATTGGTTAAAAGCATTTTTTGCTTCTTCAACACCCATTGGTTTAGAGAATATGCTTGCAAAATCAGAGGCAGTCAATTCAATCTTTTCAAAACCATTTGAAATGAAGTTTTATCTAAATAATAAGGAACTGTATTTAGAGTTTCATTTAACCAAAAAAGACAAGAAACCATACCTGCACTATATTTCATCATTATAAATCACCTAATTCTTATTATTTAAGAATAAAATATTTAAACATTTCATTTATCACAATTTCCCCATTTTTTCTATATCGTCTTTCAAATTATTATAGGGTTGATACGACCAAGTAATTAAGGATAAAACACTGAATCCAATCAAAGTTCACACATTCCAAAAAGTAATACCATCATCTATCATTTTTAATCTGATATAAATTGTTTATTTATTAGTGAAATTTACTTCTTCAAAAGAAGTGAAAGCTTAAACAAATAACGCTACTACAATAAAAAAAAGTGATATTTTTTGTTATTTTCAATATCATCAGTAAGCTAAATTGATTTTTTTTCATTTTCATTTCGGTTCGACTACGCTCACCGACATACAGGCTTATTTCCGAATCTCTTTTTTCCGAGGATTCCGAATCAAGTTCGGAATGACAAACCGCATAAGCTATTTACTACTGCAAAAAAAAATAAGCATAAATTATAAAGAACATCTATATATAAGGAAGAAATTGCACCGGGCGACATATCAGAAAATAAATTTCACAAATTTGTGAAAATTTATATATTTTTCCCTTGATTATTTTTCAATACAGTAGTATATATACACTATCAGATATGAGAGCACTGATTTATAAAAAAAGCTTTCACTTTTTTAAACTTTCTGACTGCCTTAAACCAAAATCCCGTAGATTCAGTGGGGAAAATCAATGAGATTACAAAAAAAGGATATAGAGCATGGCAAAAGTAAGTAATTTTGGAAAATTTTTGAGAAAACTAAGAATTGATTATTCAGAAGTTTTAGGTACTATGGCTAAAAAATTGGGGATTTCTCCTGCATATTTATCGGCTATAGAAAATAACGGACGTGAGATTCCGAATGATATGATTGCAAAGATTGCACAGGTATATAATTTGGATGATTCACAGATAAAAGAACTTGAAGAAGCAAAAGCTCAAACTTGCGGAGCTGTTGCGGTTCAATTTGAAAATCAGAAGTCAGAGCAAGGCTACATTGAAACAGCAGTTATGTTCGCTCGTGATTTTTCTAAATTGACATCAAATCAAGTCGAACAAATAAAAAACCTTCTGATATCATTCGAGAACTCTGGGAGAGTAAATGACGGAAAAGAATCGTAATGATGTAGTAGAAAACGAACAAGCAATCCATACTTTGGTCTTATCTGAAGAGGGAAAAAGCCTGACAGCATTTTGGCTCAGACACCTGTGCGGTTATGGATTAAACAAAAGTTTCAATCCTATATATGTACTTGAAAATGTCATTCCAAAGTTTGATTCATCTTTCAACTACATAATAATTGAAGAAGATGAATGGAACTACAGTAGTTCAATTCACGCTTTCTACACTCCTACAGAAAACACAATTACTGTTCGCTGTGATATCTACGAGCAAGCCTTAGAGGGCTTTCTTATGGCACAGATTACAATAACTCATGAAATTGTGCATTATTTTCAATCCGTCATTGTAACATTCTCACAAGCTTTTGAATGTATAAAATTTAAAACAGAGCTTTGCGAAGTTAATTCCGAGCAAATGATACGTCATGAAGAACAAACCGATTCTATTACATCATTAGTACTTATCCCACAACAGATTACTGCGGGAAAAACGGAAGATGAAATTTTTTATAATTTTATAGAAAAACCTATAAAGCTATTTGTTTTGGAATTAGCAAAAACACTATTCAAAGACTTTTTAGATATTTCTGAAAACTTACAGCTTTCGAAGTTTCCGAAACAAATCGCATCTTAATTATTAAAAGGAGGAAATATGAATTGTATGATTGTATGTGTACTTGCAAAAAAAAATAGCTTAAATCCACGGCAATAGATTCAAGCTAACATCAAAGGAGAGTAGCGAAACTACTCGATAACAACATGAGAGTATTATTCTACTTCCTATTGAGTTTTTTTGCAAGTACTTTATTTAAATACATCTGCAAATGTAAATAAAATTGCAAAAAAGATTTCGTACGAAATCTTATACTTAATCTAATAGGAATACTGCATGAAAAACAGCAGTAAAAAAATAATATGGCAAAAATTGAAAATTTATCAACATTAGAAAACAGTAATTCTGTTTTAAGCGTAACATTATATGAAAATCACCTAAAAAAAGACGGTTCTTACTATGCAAGAGTAAGTCGAAATACAGCAACTTTTAACAACATTATTTCTGAAATTGCTGAAGAAAACAAAGGGCTCGATCCGCATCTTTTGCAATATTCTGCAATTTTAATTCAAAAGAAAATCTTAAAACTTTTGGAACAGGGAAAGGCTGTAAATATTCTTGATTTAGGTACTATGTACATTGCAATGAAATGTAATGCAAAAGGTAAAAGCGAAGTTCCGGAAAAAGGAAACTTTTGTATAAAATTTTCTCCGACACAAATCGCTCAAGATGCCATTTCATCTTTGAATATCGATAAAGTTGTTTATGTCGAAAACTCTCCGGAAATAACAGAAATTATTGATTTATCTACCGGAAAAAATGACGGAACTATAACACAAGGAAAACCTTTGGCTATAATAGGAAGTAAATTGAAACTGGGGACAGCTGATTCCGGTATTTATTTTGTACCTATTGATGAAAATGGAATTTATTCAAATGACGAAAGTACTTGGATTCAAGTACCATCGACACAGATTTTCAGAAACAAACCGGGTGAACTAAACTTATTTGTTCCGCAGTCTCTTGAAGTAGAAAAATCTTATTGTATTGTTCTGAAAACAAACTATATTTCAAACAATCAAGTCAGAAAAAGTCTTTTAGAAACCGTGAGTAAAGCCGTCACTGTTGCCTAAAGCATAAACAATGTACAAAAAAAGAGCGGCAAAAAACCGCTCTTTTTTTACTTATAACTTTTCTATTTCCTCTACCGACAGCCCGGTAAGACTTGAAACTTGCTCTAATGTTAAATTCATCGATAAGGCATTCTTCGCAGTTTCAAGTTTGTCTTCTTTTGCCTCTTACAAATATAATAACGCCCGGTTTTATAATTCCGAGCGTTTTTTATTCTCTATTTGTCAGCTAAATCTTGAATTGCCTCAATAGAAAGTCCGGTACCATCAGCTACTTGTTCTACAGAAAGCCCCATTAATAAAAACTTCTTCGCAGTTTCAAGTTTAGCTTGCGTAATTCCCAAAGAAATGCCTTCGTTACGACCACGTTCTTCACCGGCAGAAAAACCATCATTAAATGCTTCTGCGGCAGCCTTTTTGGCTGCTTCTTCTGCTGCTCTATACATATTATAAGCTAAAGTCATATAATCGTTCCTCCAGTTTTGGTTATCTCGATTTCGGTAAAACGCATGTTCCAGTGACTCCGTAAACTTACTGGTCGACTGATGTTTACAAAGATATTTTAAAAATGCTTTTGTCTCAACGTCATTTGAGAGCTTTTCAAACGCTTTTACATTATAGAATATCTTATGAGTTTTTTCATCAAAAATTAGCTTGTCATTTTCTGTAAATGTCTGTTTCACCGTATAAATCGGCATACCTGCTCCAAACGGGTCGAACATACAGATAAAAATAATGTAGCTTTCTTTCATGTTCGAAAAGAGTTCGCCTTTTTCAAGTTCACTGATATCCATCACGCCTTGATAATATCTTGTTCTCAGTTCCAGATTTTTTTCATTTGTAGTCTGTAACTCAATGTCAAAAACACGGTTGCTGTCTTTGACATAAACATCGAGACGAATTCCTTTTGACTCTGAGGTCAACTTAAAACTTTTTTGCGGTTCTTGAAACTCCAACCGCTCAATTTTGATGTGTAATAAAATTTCCAAGAGCTCCTTGCACAGTGCCGGGTCAGACATAACCTTACAGAACATAAAATCATCTGTAATAGTAAGTTTTTCCCACTCCTTAAATCTTTCCATTTTAAATCCTTAAAAAATAAATTGAAAAAAACTTTTCTATTTATCTTTAATGCAATCTTTTTCTAAAATATTGCACAATTCAGAATGGCTTTACAGATTTTTTATTATTCCAGGCTTGAAACCGCAATAGATTCGTTTTCAGCACGACAAGAACGAAAAGAAAGAATGAACTACCGTTAGGAAGCTTGCCGAGGAATGGGGAGGTTATAGGAGGGGAAAACCTGCGGCCTGCAAATCCGGCTTCTGCCGAAAGTTTTCAAGCACTTATGAAAGTGTATTAAAAAAAGAAAAAAGTCAGCGGAATTATAAATCCCAGATTGTGCAAAAACAATCTCCCATTCTTATGGGCTGACTTTTTATACAGTATATTTTTTTACTATTACATGAATTATATTCTATCTGAAGTTGAATCAGATATTACAACATCGTCTGTTGCATCGTCATCGGGAATTACAACATCGTCTGTTGTATCGTCATCGGGAATTACAACATCGCTTGTTGTATCGTCATCAGGAATTACAACATCGCTTGTTGTATCGTCATCAGGAATTAAAACATCGTCTGTTGCAACGTCATCGGGAATTACAACATCGCTTGTTGTATCGTCATCGGGAATTACAACATCGTCTGTTGTATCATCACCCGGAGTTACAGGATCTTTTTTTCCAGAATCTTGCTCTTCTTTGTTATTTAAATCTGATGTTGTCTCTTTTTCAGTAGATGTATTCTTTACATCCCCTTCATCGGCTACTGTATTACAGCTAAAAAGCATTGCCATAATAATAAAAAACACACTGATAAGTTTTGAAATATTTTTCCCTTTCATATAAACCTCCTCAAGATGGGAATATTTTTAACGATATTGTAAAAAAAAAAAAATCGTCAATTCATTATTTTTATTTGAAAAAACTAGAGGCAAAAAAAAAAATCGCTCTTCTGTCAAAGAAAAGCGATTCGGAAAAAAATCCGGCTTCTGCCGAAAGTTTTCAAGTACTTATGAAATTATATTGATTACAAAAAAGAAAACAAACAATAAGCAGAATAATATTTTTACTGCGACAAGGTGCGAACTGAAAAAGTCGCCGATTTTCTTACTGCTGATATTTCTGTATACTAAGAAAAACACAAATGCCAGCGGAATTATAAAACCTAAGTTATACAAGAACAACAAAAACAAACCTTTCAGCGGCGTGCTTCGTACCATGTAACCTACAATCGGTAAATAAACTTGTCCAGTACATGCAAGTTCCAGTAACGATACCAAAAAGCCTAACAGTACAGAACTTAAAAATATTCTGTAATTCTTCATCTCACTTCTGATATTTTCCCTGATAGTTTTTTGTAAAACCGTAGGAAGTTTCAAAAGCATATCCTCCCGTTTTCCTCTTGCACATTGTATTGCGTCAAAAAGAGAAATTACAGCCAAAACCCCCAAGAATGCAGCCAATATGTACTTAAATATTATTTGAAATAAGGCAAACTGTTCCATCCGTCTGATAAATTCAAACAATCCCAAGCCTACAAGAAAATATGTAATAAAAACCGTAGTTACATAAAAAATACCTGCGACTAAGATTTCTGATTTTTTTCTGAAATTAAGTGTCATATATGAAAGAAGTAAAATTATTACCGTAAAAGCACACGGATTTACGCCGTCAAGCAAGCCGGAAATAAAGATTGCCACTGCATTCATACGAATCTTATTTTTATTGGCAGACTTTGTTTCTCCGTTGAAAAAATCTGTAATTTCATTTTCTCCGGAATAAACCTTTCGCACTCCGTTTTCATCTGTTTTGTAAAGAACCGGAAGCTGACTGAAAGTTTCGTCATAGAGTTTTTCAAAAAGCAACTTTGCATTATCCGGATTTTCCAATTCAAAGAAATAAATCGGTGTATTCGGATATATTTTCAAAAATGTCTTAATAATCTTTTTGCAACTTCCGCAGTTTTTATATGAAAAAAAACAAAATGAATTTGATTGATTTAATAATTTTTCATCAGACGTGTAATGTATAAAAACATTATCTTCAATATCTGCGGCTGTTTCATTTAGATTACCGGAATCGACCTCACAATTTAATAAAATCTTCTCTCGATTTCCGTTATAAATCAACGTAACGATAAAACTTTGGTTACCGCTATAGCCTTCCGGATGAAAAGTAATCGGTACAAAAACCGAAGATTTCGCCGGAATTGACGAAGTAAAATTATCAATTTCAATACAGTTACACGATGATACAGTTGTAAAACTTACTCTTTCATCTGACGGATTACTAATAGGAATCTCTACGGATATACTGTCTTTTCCGGAAATTTTACCTAAGTCAAAAGAAGTCGGAAAATCTAATTTTGCCTGCTGTGCAAAACATAAAACTCCGAATAATACAAATAATAAAAAGAAAACTGTTTTTCTCATGATTTTTCCCTTAATTAATAATGAAAATGTACTAAAGTATCACAGATAGTCATTTTATGATGTTATTTTTTACAATTCCCATTCACTTAAAATTTCATCATCTCCGAGCAATGAGATTATTGACATTATAGTAAAGAATTCCTGTTGATAATCAAGCGACGAAGATTCGTTTATTGCCGTAACACACCCGCTTAAAAGATAATCCCGTGATAACATCAAACTACGTCTGAAATTCAGATAATTTCCGGAATTTGACGCAACTTCTTGAAAATATCGTATTGTTTCCATTCTGAGTTTTTCTTGCTTATATTCCTCATCACTATTCTTCGTAAGAGTTTTACTGCGAAAGTTTAGTAAACAATCAAAGCTTTCAAAAATTGCTCGTAAATAACCGCTCCACGTCGGCGTTTCGTTAGTATTCAAACGTTTTATAAGAACTATAAGATAGGTATGAATAAATGAAAAATCAGATTTACTGTAAAAAATCTTTCGTATATTTTGCAACAATTGAACCAGATGACGGAAAAAATCCTGTTTAGTTTTAGGAAAAGAAAAACTTTTCCCGAAAAAAAACTCATATTGTAATTCAAATAATGAAAAATCAATTTTATCTTTGTTAGGTTGTTGTTTTTTCTTAGCTTCAGAAAGTGCATTATGATATGCTCTGATAAGTTTTTCCGTAGCTGCATTACTCCCCGATTCATGATTGACATCCGGATGAGCTGACAAAATCAAAGAACGAAACGCCTGTTTTATTTCATCTACGCCAGAATTTGGTGAAATTTTTAAGATTTTGAACGGATTTTCTGAACTCATTTTTTATTCGTTTTACCTCTACTTCGCCATTAAAAGTATTAAATGTAATTCGCAGTGCTTCTTTTTGAAATATCAGTTCTTCTTGTATTTTCAAACGAGCCATTGAAAGAAAAGCTTTAACAAATTCAATATTTTGCTTTTGTACATTTATACCGCAATTTATTTCTCCGTGCAAATCCTGAGTTTGTTTTCCTAGATTAATTAAAGAAGCTCCGAATATTTTTACCTGAAGATTTTTTCTTACTGCTCCCAGACTTTCCATCTTATACAAAAGTTTTTCCATTGAAAAAATTCCGTATCGACTGTCCTCCTCTTCTAACATTTGTTCACATTCACTTTCTATAAAGGTTCCCGGCAAAACGATATGATTCATCCCTCCGATTTTAGCTTGCGGATCAAACATTGTTACCGAAACACAAGACCCCAGACTTGTAGTAATCAAAGTCGGCGAATCACTGACATAAAAACCTCCGATAGGAAGCGTAACTTTAGCGAAGTCATCCATAAAATCTCCGTCTTTTTTAAGTAAAACACTATATGCGTTTTATTTTCTTCTGCCTGAAAATAGATTTAAACATATCATCAAAAATAAAATAGTAATTTCTATACCAATAAAAAACAAGAAAAAATGAGTACCAAAACTTCTACTATTTAGAATAGAACCGTTTAAAGTAGCAAAAAAAATTGAAAAGCCCCACATTTGAATATTTAACAACATTATTTTTATTTTACGTACCCCGTTACCGGCTTTAATTTTCTTTTTTTTAAACAAAAATACTTTTTTAAATAAAGGAAATAAAACTAATATTAAAAGTTCTGCAATCATTATTATACAAAGATGAATCGCAGTTTTTGCAGTATAAGAATCGATTTTCCCGGATATTTTCCAATGAGAAGCTATCAAAGCCGGCATTTTATCAAAACCGACAATAAATTCTATTCCGCTGAATATTACAGGAATAAAAGGTATGATAAAAATTACAGAAAAAATTAACGAAACAAAATCCTTCTCTTTTTCCGCAAGAAAAGTTTTAGTCTGCAAATTCAAAACTTTATTCTTTGAATCAAGAAAAAACAATGAATATGATGAAAGCATGAGTAAAATCGAAATAAGCGGATACATTTTGTTGGCACAACTGAAATACCTTATAAAAAATAAGGTCGGCAACAAATAAAAAGCTGTTATTACAATCAAACGTGCTATAAGATTTTTATACAAAAACTTAAAAGCTCCGGATTCTTTATCATTTGAAATATCAACTCCGAATATTTGATTTTTTTCAAATTTAAACGCCAATAAAAAAAAGCAAAATGCAAAACAACAAAATAACAATGCCGTTGCAGTATAAAAATAAATTGTTCTTCCCATTATAGATGAATATTCCTTATTTAATCTGATTAAAAAAATTATTTGAATAAAACAGATACTGACAATAACGTCAGAAAAGTAAAAAAGCTTCAATTTTACTTTATATTTTCAAACTCTTAAAATTAATGACCGGAAAAAAATATTGACATATTATATTTTTATGCGTATAAAAAATGAATATTTTAAAATTTTAGGATTTTATATGAATATATAGGTAGTCTTTTCATTTTTAGTCGTCTTCGTTGATGTTTAAAAAAGGATGGATTAGCCGTAGAAGTCTTTTAATAAATTAAGATAAGATTTTAAGATTGTGCAATCATCCTAAATAAAACTGGATGGTTCGAATAAGCCATCCGAAAAAAACAGGATGGCTTTTATTATTTTTAATATATTTAAAGAAACTTATACTACTTGTAGGGGGCTATCATGGAAAAAGAAATGATGCTGGGTGCTGAAATTATAGTTGAATCATTACGCAGAGAAGGTGTAAATGTAATTTTCGGTTATCCCGGCGGACAAGCTATTCCGATTTTTGATGCTTTATACGCAGCAAAAGATATTAAAGTAATTTTGACACGTCACGAACAAGCTGCAGTACATGCTGCTGACGGATATGCAAGAGCTACAGGTAAACCGGGTGTCTGTTTGGTAACATCAGGACCGGGAGCTACAAATGCCGTAACCGGATTGGCAACGGCAAACTTTGATTCTGCTCCGGTAATTTGTATTTGCGGACAAGTTCCAACATCAATGATCGGAATTGACGCATTTCAAGAAGCTGATATTACAGGGATTTCTAATTCCATAACTAAACATAATTATTTGGTTCATCATGTAAAAGAATTGGCAGAAACCATAAAAAAATCTTTTTATATAGCAAAAACCGGTCGTCCCGGTCCGGTACTTATAGATGTACCGAAAGACGTAAGTCTGTCAAAATTTCCGTTCAATTACGATATGGATATAGTTTTGCGAGGATACAAACCGCATACTGAAGGTCATGCAAATCAATTCAAACGTGTTGCTCAACTAATAGAAGAAAGCCAACGTCCGTTGATGATTGTCGGCGGCGGGATTATCATCAGTGAATCTCACGAATTGGCAAGAGAACTTGCTCGAAAATGTGATATTCCGGTGACTTCTACACTTAACGGTTTGGGAGCTTTTGCATTTGATGACCCGCTATTTTTGGGAATGCACGGAATGCACGGAAGTATCGCTGCAAACAGAATGATTCAAGAAGCTGATTTATTGATAGCTTTAGGTTCACGATTTGATGACAGAGCTACAGGAAAACTCGCAACATTTGCCAGTCATGCAAAAATTATTCATGTTGATGTGGACACTGCAAGTATCGGAAAAAATGTTGTTGTTGACGTTCCGGTTGTAGGAGATTTGAAAAACGTACTGGAAAAACTTTTACCTCTTGTAAAACCTTCAAAACATACGGAATGGACTGCCAGAGCTATGGAATTAAAAAAACAGACTTACTGTATCGAACGTGGCAAAAACAGACTTACGGCAGTTGAAGTATTAGACGCTTGTAATGAACTTCTTCCGGAAAATTCCATCATAGCAACGGATGTAGGACAGCACCAAATGTGGACTGCTATTCATTATAAATTCAGATATCCGAGAACAATGATTACTTCCGGCGGTTTAGGAACAATGGGATTCGGTTTCCCCGCAGCATTAGGAGCTCAATTCGCATTTCAAGACAGAGTTGTTGCATGTATTACCGGTGACGGTTCATTCCAAATGAATATTCAAGAATTAGCTACAGCCGTAATCGAAAGACTTCCCGTAATCATAATTATCATGAATAATGGATATTTGGGAATGGTTCGCCAATGGCAAGAACTGTTTAATAACAGCAGATATTCTTCTACTTGTTTGATGAATTGTCCACATCGTAATGCAGATTGTAATAAAGTCGGTCACGGTGATGAATGTAACAGATTCATTCCTGATTTTATGAAAGTTGCGGAAGCTTATAATGCAACAGGCTTCAGAGTTACAAATAAAGAAGAATTAAATGAAGCATTGAAAAAAGCTGTAGAACACAGAAACGGTCCGGTAATCATTGACGCAATCACTGAACGTGAAGAAAATGTATGGCCTATGGTTCCTGCAGGTGCAAGTCTTGATGAAATCATGAGAGGTGAAATCTAATGAAATATATTTTGTCTTTAATTGTAGAAAACAAACACGGTGTACTGGCAAAAGTTTCGCAAGTTATTACCGGAAGAGGTTATAATATTCAATCATTAAGTGTAGGTCCGTCAGAACATTCGGATACATCACGTATGATAATTGTTTTTGATTGCGACGAAAGAATTGTCGAACAAGTCATGAAACAAATGAACAAACTTATAGATGTTATCAAGATTTCTTTAATCAGCCATGATGAAAAAGTAGAACGTGAACTTTTACTTATCAGAATTATGCGTAAAAAAGAAAACGACGAGGCTATAATCAGAACCATAAAAATTTTCAGAGGAAAAATTGTCGATATGACACCTAAAAGCTTTGTGGTAGAAGTTACGGGAAATGTAAGAAAAATCGACGCGTTTATAGAAAATATCCGCCCTTACGGAATTCAAGAATTAATGAGAACTGGACCGTTGGCATTGCCTAGAGGATAATTTTTAATACAGGAGAAAAAATATGACTACGGCTGAAGATATAAAGAATAAAATCACAGAAATAAAAAAACATTATGATCTAAATCTAAATAATAATTATCTAAAAAGTTTAAATGCAAAATTGGAAGTAGCTCCCTCGTTGCAACGTCAAATCGGATATTTACTGAATCAGGAAATAATTTATGTTGATTCCCGAGGTGCAATTTCTGATTTGTATTCTTCGATTTACGCACTTTTGACTTATGTAACAGATTTGAACAAAGAAATAATTCCTATGGTAAAAAGTTACGCCGAACAAAATGCAAAAAATTATCACGGAAACGAGGGAATTCTATTTCAAATGGCAGTAAAAAACTACCCTATGAATCTCAATTTATTTGCCAAAATGCTCAAAACATTGTTTGATTCAATAATGGATTATGATAACATAAACTTTCCGGGCAAAGAAATACACAAAGAACAAAAAGATATTCAAGAAATAGACAAATTGATTTTAGGATTACAAATAAATATGTAATATATAAAAAACCGCTTTTAAAAAGCGGTTTTTGTTTTATTGCCATACAGACTTTAAATTAAGGAGAAAAACAATGAAACACGTTCTTAACCTATTACTCATCTTTATCATGTTTACTTCCTGTTGTGAAATGGATAGTGATAAACTTGACAAACGCACAAATTATGAAAATAATACATCATCTGATAATAATGAGAATAAACCTAACGAAACTCCCGATACTCCCACACCAGAACCAGAACCGGCTCCCGATGATTACATAAAAACTTCATATTCCACAATTACAATTCCTGATTCACCGACAAACTCATCTTTTAAAATGATTGCCGTTTCCTTTACAGACGGACGAACTGAAGATACCATTGTTTTAGGTGAAGACCAATATTGTGGTGCCAGTTCAGCAAAAGTTGAGATTCCATACCCTACAACCGTCAAACCGTTCAAAATGTCAGAATACATGGTCAGCTACAATACTTGGTATCACGTTTATCAATGGGCTATTAAAAACGGATATAAGTTTATAGGTAAAGGTGCAGAAGGAATGTACACTAACGGAAACAATGCCGGAGTTTATTATAAGTTTAATGAAGGCGGTGAGCCAAAAGTAGAAGAAATGCCTGTAGCAGGAGTAAACTGGCGTGATGCAGTTGTTTGGTGTAATGCGTTAAGCGAAATGACCGGTCACACCCCTGTATATTGTGCTGATGAAAGCTTTTCTACACCTGTAAGAGATTCAACCCAAAGTACAACTGAATTTGCTGATAAAAACTGGGATATGACACCGGGAAAAATTGATAATCCATGCGTTAATAAAAAAGCAAACGGATTTAGACTCCCTTATACAGCAGAATGGGAATACGCTGCACGAAAGAAAAAAAATGGAACTTGCATTGAAGGAAGAAATATTCCCGGAGATGACAGCGGTTCATATTATAAACATCAAAGTCTAGACTCTGCTAACGGAATTGAATTTACACAATCCACTGCTTATGCAAATTATATGTGGTACAGAAAGAATGCAGCCGGTGAATGTAAAAAAACAGCCAGCGGTAAAGATGACACAAATGCTGTAATGCAAGCAAAACTTGGTCATAAACCGGGTAACAACAGAACACACCTTTCCGGCGGTAAACTTCCGTCTCATTTAGGTTTTTATGATTTAACAGGCAACCTAACAGAATGGATGTTTGAATGGAATGTTTTGCATGGAGCTGTTATTAAAGTCGGGGCTTTCCGAGAAGTAAGAGGAACTGACTTTGTTACAGAAACTAATTATATTGCCTCTGGTGAATACGGCGGTCACTTTCCTCTTCAAGGATTGGGCTTTAGAATTTGTCAAAATAATTAATCTAAACTTTCCGAGCAAAAAACCGCTTTTAAAAAGCGGTTTTTGTTTTATTATCATACAAACTTTTAAAATTAAGGAGAAAAACAATGAAAAACATAATTAAAAGAAGCTGTCTCTCAGCGATATTAATCTTATTATCAATCACTACCAATTTAAATGCACAAAGTCGCCAAAAAATTCAAAACGGTACAATACTTCAATGTTGGTGCTGGTCTTTTAAGACAATTGAAGAAAATATTCCTGCAATTGCACAAGCCGGCTTTGCTGCTATTCAAACTTCCCCGGCAAATACTTGTTTAGTCGGAGATAACGGCGGGAAAGAGCTGTTAGGAAGTAAGGGAACCGGAAAATGGTATTATCACTATCAACCTACGGATTGGAAAATAGGTAATTATCAATTAGGAACACGTGATGATTTCATAAGTATGTGTAAAAAAGCACAAGAATACGGTCTAGGTGTAATTGTAGATGTACTTCCCAACCATACCACTCCGAGAACAAAGAAAATTTCTTCGGAATTTATAGAAGCTGTCGGCGGTATGGACAAACTTTATCATAAAAACAACGACCACGGCATCAAAGATTACAGCAACAGAGAAGAATGTACAACAGCAAAAATGGGCGGACTTCCTGATGTAAATACTGAAAATCCATTGTTTCAAGCATATTACATGAAATATGTAAATGATTTGATAGAATGCGGAGCCGACGGTTTTCGTTATGATACGGCAAAACATATCGGACTGCCGGACGACCCTAAAGATGAATACAGCCCGGAAAACGACTTCTGGCCTATTTTTACCGGAAAGAAAGCAATTAACGGCGTCATGTTAAAAAATGCCGAAGATTTATTTATATACGGTGAAGTTCTTCAAGGTGGAAATGCAAGAGAAGACGCTTACGGTGCGATGTTTCCGGTAACGGCAAGTAATTACGGCGGAATTTTACGCAGTGCCGTAAAAAATAATAAATTAAGCATTAAACTTTTATCAAACTGGCGTCATCCTGCTGCTCCTAAAAATATTGTTACATGGATAGAATCTCATGATACTTATGCAAATCAAGGAGAATCTGCAAAATTGACTCACGCACAACTAAGAGCCGGTTGGGCGGTAATAGCAGCTCGTAGCGGCGGAACTCCTTTATTTTTCAGCAGACCTCAAGGTCCGGAATCAACTCAATTTCCGGGAGTTTCAAAAATCGGCGATGTCGGTAACAGTGAGTTTAAACATCCGGAAGTCGCAGCCGTAAATAAATTCCGTACAGCAATGTCGGGCTTAGATGAGACTTTGATTAATCCGAATGATACGGGAGTTCTGATAGTAAAACGTGGTGATAAAGGTGCTGTAATTATCAATGCAAACCAAAAAGGTAAAGCAAAAATTACTTTTGAACTTAATTTACCGAACGGCGTTTATAAAGACAAAGCAAATCAAATTAAATACACTGCAAAAAACGGAATTGTTTCAATTTCTGTTCCGTGCAAAAAAATAGCTGTAATTTATTAAAAAAAATTAAGCCCTGAAGTTTTCAGGGCTTTCTTTAAAAAAACAAACGTAATTATTTACCGAGATTAGTGACTTCCCTTCTCTTCCGTTTGTATAAATTGTCGTCTTATCATAAACCACAATATTATTGCAGAAACAAAGTTTATCAACAAAGTAAGACTTGTTGCAAATGGCGAATCCGTTAATAAATTATAAAAATAAGGCAAAACCGCCATAACAACATACAATACCGCAATCGTTACAACA
This sequence comes from Spirochaetota bacterium, assembly GCA_045133795.1. GTDB lineage: Bacteria > Spirochaetota > GWE2-31-10 > GWE2-31-10 > GWE2-31-10 > RGIG8597. The sequence continues at coordinate 3,081 of JBGUUT010000018.1, read as the reverse complement.
TCTTTTATTTTACCGTTCATACGAAGATAAAACTTTGCAACAAAGAATGTAACAACTACAGCGATAAACATCACACCAAAAGCTCCGAAATCACTGACTGACGATTCAATGCTTATCCCGCGAATCAAAGCTAATACTATCCCGGACAAAGAGAACAACACCATACAAACAATCGCACTGACAAAGCTGCTTTTATTTTCCTCTACAAACTTTATCTTTTTATTGCTTGACGGTTTTGCTACCAAATACGAAAACATCAATGTCTGAATAAGAATCTCCGGAGCTCCGAGCAAGTGAAACTTCAAAGGCAATTTAGTATAAACAACTCCTTCAATAGAAAAAGGAGCCGGTCCCGGAGTATTAATTATCCCGATTATACTTAATATTCCCCACAACTTTAACCAGCCGAACTTCTGACCGATAAAAGAATCTTTAAAAAGCAACAAAGCTAAACCGAATAATATACCTCGCAAAACATTTACCCACGGTCCTATATGAGTACTTGTTCCGCCGACCTCTTTCATAAAATCTTTTACGCCCTCCATTGTAAAAAGGCTGTGATAATCAAAAAGCACCGAAAAAATTATTCCGCACACGACATAAGTGAGCAAATGTAAGCCCGTAACTTTTAATACAAACTTAAAATTTTCATTCATTTCTTTCCCTCATAAAAAAACAGACTGCAATTATATACACAGTCTGCTGATTTTGTTTATTCGTATAATATTCTGATATTGTCATTGTCACCGACATAATCTTCCGGAATGTTGTATTCATCCAGTCTTTTTTTAGCTCCAATCCAATCGTTATTGACATAATATTTAAACTCTGATTTATGCTCCGGCAATTCAAAAGTTCCTGTAAATATTCCGTTACCGTCATCTGTCAATGTGTAATCGGTATTTTCCTCCTTCCATCCGTTAAAATTTCCTAATATCCAAATGCTTTGGACTTCGGAAGCTTTCATTCCATACATTACCGGGTCAAAAGTGAAAGTAATTTTCTTATTTTCTGTATCAACTTTGTACCCAAATATTCCTTCAACTATTTCAAACCATTTTGCAGTCAATGAAACATTGCCTGTTATCGCTGTTACTTTCTCGTTACCGTTGTACCATCCTAAAAATTTTGAATCACCGTTTGTTACCGATACGACGCTTTCCGGATTTATTCCCTGCTCCACGCTATCTATAGTAACTGTTGTCTATCCGCTATAATCTCCGGTCAAAATTCCGCCGTTAGAATCAAATGTTACCGTATAAGTCGGAAGTTTTCCGCCGGCAGCTTTGGCAATCGCCGTTGTTCTTATTGCAAAATAATTGTTATTATCAGCAAGCAAATTGTACTTACTTGACGGCTTGCCCTCTTGGAAGCTCCAATCACTTTTTCCGTCTTTACTTAATGTCGTAGATGCATCATAACCTGTTGTATGGCTTCTTATCAAATCATACCAAGTATTAATACGAGCTTTGCTGTCTTCTACCGTAAAGCATTTATTTTCAGGCTCTATCAATTCTCGCAAATATTCTTTGTATTTTTCCTTATATTTTGCAATATTCAAAATCTTATCTACAAGCGGTGATTCGTTACCGTTGCCCCATTCCAATGGGTCTCTTTCTGCCGGTTCACTCATAAGCCCATCGTGTGGAACACCGAGACAGTTGTCATAATCATAAGGAATAAAGAAAGTCTTTGCTCCGTCAAAATATAAATAATAATTATTAGAATTACACCAATAGTCGTCCCACATTCCGCAGGCTACACTTACAGCCAAAGTTTTCAAAAATCCGTCAACATCGAAATTTTCAGCTATCCAGCTTTCAAACTCACTTCCGCTTTTGCTGTTAAGAGTTTTGATAAAAGTTTTCAATTCTTCTTTTACGCTGTTAATATCTTCTTCGTTAGTTTTCAAACTGTAAGTCGGAGTGTCCATATCTTTATCAACACCGAATTTATCGGAATTCGTATCTTTCAGATTTGCCGCTCCGGAATGTTGATACAGACATTTCCACAAATTACCCTCATCATCTGCAAATTTATCATCAGCGACTCTGGCTTTTATATATTGCTTACCGATTGGTTCTATTGTCTTGTAGATACCGTAATACGCCGGTTCTTTATCACCGATTTTAATATAGAGCTTAGAATAAGCACAATGCGGAGCAGTCCACACACCAAAACGTCTGAATAAGTCGTAACTGTACATTTCCTGCACATAACTGCTGTCACTTACCATGAACTTTAAGTTCATTCCTTTTAACGCGTTTTCCATGTGATGTGCCTTGTCATCATTATATTCATCAAATTTCAATCTGAAATGTGCCTGTTGTAAATTGCCGTTATTATCAGCAGGAGCTCGATAAGTAGAATTTCCTCGATTTCTGATACCGATTTCGCTCATTTGATAAACAGCCCCATCCTTTTCATATTTAAAATCAGCCTTTACATAACTATCTTTTTTACCGTTATTCGTATTGCTAATCATTTGTTTCCATTGGTCTTCTGTAATAGTAATCGTAATTGTTCCCAATGTAGTATTCTTAAACAACGCTTCAAGAGCTTCACTTCGACTGCCGTAATTTTTATCACTGCTGTTCCCGCCTCCGTTATTGCCTCCGCCATTGTCGCTTCCGTTATTACCACCGCTATTCTCACTTCCGTTTTTATCACTATCATTTCTACCGTCTACCGTACAAGCGACAGCGAAACATAATAAAAACACAATCAGAATTTTCCAAATCAAAGTCTTTTTCATTTTTCTTCCTCACTGCATAAAGATATTCTGTCTTTTAGCATAAACAATGCAAATAAATCAAATATCTACAATTTTCTTTTCTTTTAAACGTAAATATGATTTATTTTCACCAATCCTAAATTATCAAAGGAATATTTATGTACCATTTTAATGTTGAAAAAGTTCTGCTGCAAAGAGCTTTACGTAAAACCAGAAGTAATAACGCATTTGAGAATTTTCTCTCACAATTAGAATTGATTGAAGAGCTTTATGTTGATATAGAACAAAATATTTCATCATCAAAACTTGTGCAACAGGCACGAAAACAAGCTATAATTTCTCTTGTT
>JBGUUT010000017.1:0-8681 GCA_045133795.1 Spirochaetota bacterium | reverse complement strand
ATGTCGAATTCGTCTAACGGTTAGGACACAAGGTTTTCATCCTTGCAATAGCGGTTCGATTCCGCTATTCGATGTTAAAGCTCTGTTTAATACAGAGCTTTTTTTTATTTTCTTTTGTGTTTATTGTAGAACAAATGGACAAAGAAACTCGATTTTGTCGACCGGCAAAGAAAATTGTTTGATTATTTTTGTAACTTTGTACAAGTGCGGAATAAATAAAAAAGGCAGCTAACCGATAATTCGGTTAACTGCCTTTTATTTTTATTGATTATAATATAGAAATAAACTCTTTTATATAAATCGTCATATTAATTAAAGTCGCTTTCGGTAAATCAGATTTAATCTATTTTTTTGCTGATTTTCCTATTTTGTCTGAGACTGTTTTTTCAATATATTATTTCTTTTTGTGAGGGAAAATAATTTTTGATATTGTATCAAACCATTTTTTTCCGTCACGTCGTTTTGTATCAAAAGTGTTTATTGCAACAGAACGAATCATCAGTATTACATTGTCTTTGTTGCAAATATGAGATACTGCGTCAATTGTGTAATAATGAGTAGCTGTTTTTCCTAAATAAATCATTGTATGACCCGGAAGTTGTAAGATATCTGCAGCTTGTATCGAATTAAAAATAATTTTTTTACGCCAAGTAGGCATTTTATTTATATCGGTTATAACGCGTGCAGGGATTTGAGCTTGCCATGTTGTATTACGCGGCAAGTTGACGCCGAAGCATTTATAAATATCTTGAATCATTAGGGAACAGTCTAGGGAATCAAGCATTCCGCCCCAGCCATAACGATTTCCCAAAAGTTTGAAGGCTTGATTTATAATATTTGCCCGTGTACATTTTAAGTAGCCGATATGAACGTCTCTGTTTATAGGGATTTGTGCCGGTAACGTTGCAAAACTGCCGTCCGGCATTCTAAAAGGTAAACGCACAATGTAATTATAAGCAGGGGAGCGATAATTGATTTTTTCAGGAAGCTCATTTGCCGGGATTAACGGCAGCTTTGTTCCCATTGTAAGCATTTTTTTTGACGTATTGGGAGAAATACTGTTAGTTTCTAAGAAAATCTTTTCTCCTGTAACTAGAAGAAAATCTTTGAAATTTTGTGCATTAAGCCATTCATTTCTGTCTTTGCAAATTGCTATATCTTCAGCTTTTACCCAGCCGGAACAGTCGTATGCTTGAATCCAAAGATGTTTCTTATCTGCAGACGGGAAGAAAATAATTACAGGCTCGTTTATATCGACAACACTGCTCATATAAACATCAAATTCCGGGTCTTCCGGGTCGTCAGTTATGATTTCTTCGATTGGCATAAATTTCATATTGGTACGGTTAACACAGATACCGTAACTTATATTTATGTCTCCCGAAACATCAATGTTGTTGATATTCTCACGTAGATTAAGAAAAAAATCTTTGTCGATAAAGCTTTCTTCATAAAAAAACAAAGGCAATTTATTTTCTGTTAAATCTGAAGATGTATCATTTATATCAGTAGAATTATCGAATGATATATCTGTGGAATTATCGAATGAATCGTCGGTTTCGTCGAGGAATTTAAAATATTCCAACATTTTATTTTTTTTCTCGGTTGCATTAAATATTTCCGGGAAGTTTAATAAATTGACGGTTTTTGTAGATGGTGTATTAATGATTTCAGAATTAAGTTTTTCTATGTTCTTCGGGGTAAGGATAACTTTGTTAGGTTGAGGAATTTTTTTTATCCAAAAGTCCGCATTGCACATTTTTAAATCGACATAATCGTTTGTTTGTATGAAGTTTTCTTGTAGTACTGTACAGCTACATAGCAAAATTGTGGTAAAGCATAGTATGAGTTTTTTCAATATCGTATCCTTCATTTCTATAAAATATTATTTATTATTTTTCTTAGATGTAGTATAAGGATGATTTTTATCTTAAATTAATGAAAAATACAAATATATATGGAGGTTTTTATGTTAAAAAAAATATTACCGTTATTTTTTGTGATTTTATCGATTATAAGCTGTGGTACTTGTTCTCTGGAAGTAGAATATTATTCATGTGGATTGGTGCCGGAAATTGATAAAAGTTGTGATGGGGGAGAAGGTGCTGACAGACTTTATATTCATAATATTTCCGGAGAGAAGATTAATTCCGTAAAAATTATTTACGGAGAGGCATCTTTTGATGAAGCAGAAAAATATGCAGAGCCATCTTGGGATAAGTATGATAATAGGTTGGAGGAACCAATCAGAGTTGATGACTATTCTTATTGTGACTTGGATGTTGCGGAAAATTTAAAAACATTGTGGGTTAGAATAGACACTTCAGACAGACATTGTATTTTTGCCGTTGTATATGAAGCCGGCTGTCGTATTGATGTAAATGTCAGAAAAAGCGATAATTAGGAGAGAAAATGAAAAAAGCAGTATTTGTATTACTATTACTAAAATTTTCAATTGTAGTCGTTTTTTCACAGGCTATAGTGAAAACTCATATTATGTCTAATCCGGCCGGTGCTACGATTTATGTTGACGGTTCCGAGATTGGAAGAACACCGATGGAATTCAGATTTCGTGACGGAAAAAATTACAAAATAAAATTATCAAAAAATGCTCATCAAACTTTGAGTTTTGATTATCGCGGCGGTTCCGGAAATATTAATAAAAGATTAGTAGCGTTACCGCCGCCACCGCCGGCTAAACCGTCAAATGATTCTCATAAAATGAAATCTCCGTCTTTTGAGGAAACTCGTCATTCAGACAAGGGACATCATAAGCAAGATTTTCATAATCCGCCTCCTAAAGGTCATCATAGTATTCCGGAACCACCTAAACATAAGCCTAATCATGGAAATCCACATCATAATCCGCCGCCACATCAGAAAAGAAGATATACATTGTCAATAACAACTGATATTCCTCGTGCAGCCGTAACTATCAACAGAAAGTTTGTGGGAACAACACCTTTAAAAATACAATTGGAAAAGGGAATGCATGATATCTTTATTAATCTACCGGGACATAGGGATTATCATGAACAAATTTATATAGAACGTGACAGAGATATTTTTGTTCGTTTTAAATAAAAATATAAATAATACCAAGGGGCTTTAAGTCCCTTGGTTAATTTAAAAAATAAGTTTTATGAGAAAGCGTTTTTTATTATCTGCTTTTTTCAACACCGTTTTTTTGACAAACATTGTTTAACTTACAAACAGAACAATGCGGTGACATCGGTGTACAAACCGTTTGTCCGTAACTTACAAAGTAATCGTTAATTGTACGCCAATATTCTAAAGGCAAAAGCTTTCTAAGTGCAAATTCAGTCTCTTCGGGAGTTTTTGTTTTTACCCAGCCGATACGATTAGAAATTCTGTGTACATGTGTATCAACGCAGATTCCCGGTTTGTTAAAGCCCAGTATAACAACAAGATTAGCAGTTTTTCGTCCTACACCGGGGAGTTTTATCAAATCATCAATTTCATCCGGAATATTTGCATTGTTGTTTTCAATAATGATTTTGCATATTTCTTTCATTCGTGCAGCTTTTGTTTTGTAGAAACCACACGGATAAATTAACTTTGCAATTTCATCTTCTGATAATTTATCAAGCTCTTCTATTGAATCGGCTTTTTCAAACAGTCGCATAGAAGCTTCAAGAGTTACCTGGTCTTTTGTTCGCAAACTTATCAAGGTAGAAATCAAAATGTGATAAGGCGTTTTTTTCAACGTACTTATGAGTGTAACCGATGGGGCGTTGTTTTTATTGTAAGCTTCATTAAGTATATTGTTAATTTCGGGAAAATCAAAAATATCTTTCATTTTAAGCGTTTTCTTTTTCTATAGATTTTAATAGTTTAACTTGGTCTTCCGGGATTGCGATTAAGCGTTTTGTCGCAAGGTCAATATAAACCATTTCCGTTAATCCGGTAGCAATAGTTTTTCCGTCACGCTTAAATGTATAAATAAAATTAAAGCGATATTTGCTGATGTCAGAAGTTTCCAGTTCAACATCGAGATTGTCAAACATTTCTACTTGTGATTTAATGTTGATTTGGATATTTCGTAATACAAGTCCCAAATTAATTTTTCCGGTGCGAATATCAATGCCGTTTTGCATTAGAAATGCACATCTGGTACGTTCCATGTAATAGAAAAACTTAGGATGATGAATAATTCCGTAACTGTCGATATCTTCAAATTCTACATGAATAGGATGATGAAACATATTTTTCCCTCTCTGTTTTTTTATATATATTTGCAAAAATAAGAAAGGGGATAGCGTTTTGCCGTATCCCCTCTATTTTATCTTCTCCCGGTAATCAAAAATTACATAGGATTTTTTTGTACATTGTAAAGGTCATGAACCCCACCTTCAATAATAGAAGATTGGCTTCTGATTTGCATTCTTAATTTTCCGCTTACCAAAGCTTCGTGTAGTTCAGGTAATGTTCTGATACCTACATCTTGGAATGCATGGCGTACACCTTGTGCCAAATAAGGAACAAAATTATCTACACTTCCTCTGTCTACTACGGCACCTACAACACCTTGAGCAACTTTAATCTTTGAAGCTTCTGCAAAGTAACGTTTATCTCCGCCGACCTTCATTGCTTCAGAACTTGCCATACCGCGGTATTTTTTCATTCTTACGCCGTCACGATAGAAATATTCTCCCGGAGATTCGGAAGTTCCGGCTAAAAGACTTCCCATCATAACTGTACTTGCACCGAAAGAAAGTGCTTTCATAATATGACCGATTTGGCTGATTCCACCGTCAGCGATAACAGGAACATCGTATTTTCTGGCAATACGTGCAGTATGATAAACAGCTGTAGCTTGTGAACGTCCGGTAGCCATTGTTTCTTGTGTAGTACAAATAGAACCAGGACCCATTCCGATACGAAGTCCGTCGGCTCCGGCTTTTATAAGTCCTTCTGCCTGTTCTACAGTTACGACATTACCGCCGATAACGTCTAATTCAGGGTATTTCTTTTTAATGTATTGCAACATTTCAATTTGCCATTTTGTAAAACCTTGTGCTGAGTCAATCAAGATTACGTCAACGTTTGCTTTTACAAGCTCATCAAGACGTTCTAAATCTCTACCTTGAGTAGAAATAGCAGCACCGACTACAAGTTGCTTATTTTTATTTTTTGTAGCAAGAGGGAAGTCTCTGTTTTTCTTTAAATCTGTTCTGGCAAGCAATGCTTTTAATTTTCCATTGTTGTCAATAACAGGCAATTTTCCGACTTTTGTTTTTTTCAAAAGTGCATTAGCTTCAGAAAGAGTTACACCTTCTTGTGCTGTAACTAAATTTGTAGTCATTACGTTTTTTAGTTTTTGAGCAGGGTCTTTTTCAAAGTCAATATCACGATTTGTAACGATACCGATAACTTTCGTATTTAAAGTTCCGTCTTCAGTGATAGGAATTCCGGAAAAACCATGTGATTCTTTTAAATCTAGAACATCGGCAACCGTATGTTCCGGTGATAAAACAACCGGATCTGTAATAAAACCATTCTCAAAACGTTTTACTTTTTTTACCATCTCAACTTGTTCTTCTACTGTATTATTGTAATGAATAATACCGATACCACCCAGAAGAGCCATGTGAATAGCCATATTTGCTTCTGTAACAGTATCCATTGGAGATGATACAAAAGGTAAGTTTAACGAAAGATTTCTTGTAAGTCTTGTTCGTAAATCAACATCGCCTGCTGCGAAATCAAGATACCCTGGCATAAGAATAATATCATTGTAAGTATAACCTATAACCTGGTTGAAAATATCTTTAGCTTCAAAACCGTTACCGCCGATTTCCATTTTTTTTCTCCGTTAATTTTTTTAAAAGTTTAACGGCATAACTACCAAAAAACGCCTTGAAAGTCAATGTTTAATGTTTTGTTAAAACAAATTGATTTAATGAAGTGAAAAAAATATTTTAACATAGATAGGAAAACTTTGAGTTTAATATGGAGGAATTGTTATGAATGACAGTATGTTGACAGCCAACCGACGAGAAATAAAAGAGAAAATTATTACGCTGGCAAAGTCTGTAATGCAGCAAAAAACTATTTTTATAATGTCGATAATTACTTTTGTTTTATCTTGCATTTTTATTTATACGAAAAGAAAATTTTTTATACATTCTGCTTGCGGCTTGATGTTCGCAATGCTTTGTTTATTGCCGGTAATTTTATTTACGCAGAATATTTCGTTCAAAAAGAAATACTTTAGTCAAGGTTTTGCGGGAATATTAATGTCGGTATTAGGTTTCATGCTTTTTCATTACAAAAATGATTCAACCTATAATGAAATGATTCGATGGGGAATTATTTTTACCGTTGCTGTTGTCAGTGTGTTTCTTTTTGTTTACAAATCTGATTCTTCGGTTTTTATTTCTAATTTGATAAAAAACATAAGCTTTTGCAGTTTAATTTGCTTAATTTTGTTTCTCGGTTTTTTTCTGCTGGCGGCAGCTTTTATCTCATTATTTTTGAAAGATTTCAGCAGAGAAGATTTAGTGTATGAAATATTGCTGTCTTTTTGCGGTACTTTTGTTTTTCCGAATATTTTTACCTATTATCTTTTTGAAATGAGAAATGAGAAAACTGCGGGAAAAGCTTTCAAGATTTTGTTTTTATACATAATGTTTCCGCTTTATATTATTTTGCTGACGTTACTTTATGCTTATTTATTTAAATCAGTGATTGTTCAAGAACTTCCTCGCGGACAGATAAATTGGTTTGTGTCGTTTGCAACGTGTTTTTATTTTGTATTTTATTACACGCTTCGGGAATACAAGGAAAACTTGTTTATAAAATGGTTTTATAAAATAGGCGGAATTATACTTTTTCCGTTAATAATAATTCAATGCGTTTCTTTTAAGATTCGTGTGGATGCTTACGGATTTACAGAATTGCGATATGCAAGCTTACTGTATATTATTTTTTCAGTAACGGCGATTTTATGTACCGTGATAAAGAAAGGTAAAATTGCAAATTGGAATCAGGTGATTCTTGCAGTTTTTATTTTGCTTGCGACAGTTTCTCCGTTAAATATAATTAAAGTGCCTTATAAAAAACAGCAGAAACGAATGGAACATGTTTTAAAGAAATACAAAATGTTTGACGGGAAATTGCTCGATTATAATGCTGATGAAATTGAAAAAAATATGAGCGTTGATGACAGAAAAGTTCTTTTTGATTCTTTCAGTTACATTTTCTATTCGTCACTTCCGAATCCGCAATGGTTTGGAAAAATAGATTCAGAGAAAAATACAGAAGCGAATTTCGAAAATATTTTCGGTATAAAGATAAAGAATGAAGACAATATAGTTCATGGTTATTTTACATCTAAAGGTTTTGAGTTCAATATTTCAGACTATAATACGGTGACATATAAATGGATTGAAAATTCTGAAAACGAATCAATAATGCTGGAAAATATTGATATGACAGAATTTATTTTGTCGTGTAACTTTGATAAAAAATCTGAGGTGTGTTTTTATCCTAATGAAAATACGGCAATTTGTTTTAAAGAAGTTTCGTATTCTTACAATCGGACGGAACAAAAATTTAATCATTGCAGAATCGAATGTTTAGTTTTTACCAGATAAAAAAAACTGCCCGCATTTCTGCGGACAGCAAAAAGGAAAAGAAAAACAACTCTGTAAATAACTATAAAAAAGCTATTTTTAATCAAGTAAATATTGACAGTTTTTTTTTTTTTTACACCTCTTTTAATTTTATAAAAGAGGAGGTCATTTTTATGACTAAGAAAATTTTAAGTGTTTTGGCAATGATGAGCATTGCAGCGATGATGATGTTGAGCAGTTGTACAGCTGCCGGTGTAGAATGTGGTTTAATCGGTAAATGGGAAGGTTCTGAGGATGGAGCTACTGTTACTGTTGAAATCACAGCAGATGACAAATTAACTGTTACTGCTAAATATGATGGTAAAACTTTGTTCGAAATTAAAGGAACCATTAAATCTGTTAGCGGCAAAGAAATTACTTATGAAGTTGACGGTGAAGAAACAAAAATAAAATACAGCGACTTAGGCTGTGATACCGTAAAATTTGGTGACGTTGAATACAAAAAAGTTTACTAAGATTTTCTGCTAAACATTCAGAGCCGACAGATTTTTGTGTCTGTCGGTTTTTTTATGTCCTTGTAGTTATAGGTGGTTTTCTTTGCAGCTATGGTGAGTAAGTTTTATGTACGAATAACGATGAGTTCACAAAGGGAACGAATGAAATGTTTTCGAAAGAAAACATCGAGTGAAATGAAGTATTTCCGCAAGGAAATACCAAGCGAAAGCTTAATGGAACAGATTGTGGAAGCTGTGATGAGTTCCGAAGGAACGAATGAAGTATTTAACGCCAGTTAAATACCGAGCGTAAGCCTAACGGAGCTTCATTATCTCTCTTTTTTATTTTTCATCTTTCCGTTTTCAGTTTTCATTTGCTAAAAACGAATCTATCGAGGTTTCAAACCGAGAAAAATAAAAAGATGTAAAAAAAATATCAATCGTGCAATAAAAATACCTCTCAAGTACATTAAAGATAAATAGAATTTTTTTCTAATTTATTTTTTTAAGGATACTTAAATGAACCGTTTTGAAAAGTACGAAAACATTAGTTTTACAAACAACTTTGCTTTTTGCAAGGTCATGCAGA
>JBGUUT010000016.1:0-22208 GCA_045133795.1 Spirochaetota bacterium | reverse complement strand
GGAAATCTTTATTACCGGAATATTTTAAGGTTTTAACCGAGAATATCAGAAAATTTTAGTTGCTTATTTAGCTCTGTAGACTTTTTTTGAGTTTACAGAGCTTTTTTATTTAGAAAATCAAAATAATAGTGATGTTTTACAGTAATTTTGCAAATATGTTTACATTCTTTAATGTATTTATTATACTGAACTATTTTATTCAAAAAATACAGAAGCTACAATTTACAAATCTTACGGAGGAAGCCTATGAAAACTAAGTTTTTTTTATGTTTAGTATTTTATACAATTTTCTTGATAGGTTGTTGTTCTGAACAAGCAGAGAAAGAAATAATAAAGGAAAGAAGTACACTTCAAGATATTGTAGATAATACAAATGCCGGAGAAGAAATTGATTTGTCGCAGTATGATAATATTACAAATTATAATGCTGTTGTAAGCAAGCAATTGACAATCAAAAACGGTACATTATCAAATGCAAAATTGATAATTGAAGCTGATGATGTAAAACTTTCCGGTCTGAAAGATGTCAATGTAGAGACGTCGAAGTTGCTCGGAAAAGGTAAATTGACAATAACGGATTCCAAATTGAATGACTTGTTGTTATCTGGTGGTGGAAGTGATTCCGTATATATTTTAGGAATGAGTACGGTTATAAATCTCACAATGAATTATCCTGATGTAAGGGCGTTATTGGGAGATGGTGTAACAGTAGATAGTTTGAAAATGCAGCAAGACGCCATAATCCAAAGTGAAACATACGGAACAGCAATAATTACTGATTTAGAATTAATAGGAATTTCTACACTTGCAAACATCGGAGGCGGATTACCGGAAAAACATGCAGGCGGAGATTTGGATATCGCAAATATTAATTTTATCGGTGAGAATACTCAAATCAACCTTAACGGTGATATCAGTGCCGGCAAGATTATAGCCGGAGCAACATCGCGAATTATAACTAACGAACACAAACTAAATATAAATAATACTGATATTTCCGTAAGCAGTGATAGCCCAAATTCGACAACTCTTACTGTTGTAAATAGTGCGGAAATGATACCGGAAAATCTAATGGCAATCGGAATTAAGCCTAGCTATATCGCCGGTGAAACATTGAACAAAAGTGATATTGTTTTGATGGAAGAACTTCGTATAACAGGCGACGCCGTAATGTATAAAAAAGGTGAAAATGCTACGGAATCAGTAGAGAAAATATGGATTAAGAAAAGTGATTTTGACATAGAAATCATAGGATATGAAACTTTGACATTTCCGGCAGAAGTCGGAGGATATACAATCAGAATTACTTGCGATGATTTGATATTTGAGGAAACTATAAATTTAGTCAGCACTGATGAAAACTTAGGAAATATTACAGTTGCATTGACTCAGGAAGAACCGCGAATTTCACTTTATGTCGACGAGGGCTATGGATATAATCTTTATTCTGATGATATAGAAAAACCGAACGGAAATAATTTTGTACCTACATTACTTGCGGTTGTAGATTTGCCGGAAAATTATACGGTGAGAAGATGGTATTTAAACGGTGAGTGGTTAGAAGAAACAAATGTATTAATTATGCTACCGCTTGAAAACTACGGAAACATGTTGAGAATGGGAATGAATACAATTTCTGTGGTTGTGACAGATGAAAATGAAGGTAAATTTTTATCAGATAAATTTGATTTTAACTATGGAACGACTGTAACGGCAGAATAAGAAGGAGGTTGAACGATGAATAAACAGAAAAACTTTTTTGCAATATTTTTGGCAGTGGTAATGATGGCTATTTCTTGTTCTCAAGGAAATCTTGAGATTGTGAATATCGATGAAAATATGCCGGAGGCAGAAACAACTTTAACAATAAGTATTAATTCCGTGACTTCCAGAACAGTACGACCGGAAGTAGTTAAATGGAAAGTGGAGCTTTTTAAAAATGAAAATGAAAGGATAGCAGATGCGAATGAATCGAAAATTTGGGCATCCAGAACGCTTAATGCGGGAAATACATCGACAACTTTTACCAATATAGCATGTGCTGTTTATGATGTGAAAATTTCCGGATATGCTGATAAAGACTGTAAGAAGAAAGTTTTGTTCGGTGAATGTACGGTGGATGTGAATGACGGCGAGAATAATCTATGTGTTGTGAATGTTGAAGATTATTTTGCTGACGAAACCACCGGCGGTTTAAATGTTACTATTACCGGAGTGTCCGGGCTATCTAAATTACTTGATAACAATAACAACGGAGAGCAAACTGTAGAATTTACTTTATTCCCTTTGAAATCTACAGCTGCTACGCCGAAGCCAGAAGAAGAAAAAATTTTCTTAACATATAATGAGGGGACTCTTACCGGACAAACAGAAAAGCCTATTCCGGCTGGTATTTATGAGATGTCAGGAAATTGCGGTGATATAAATTTGGTGCAAGACCCGATTGTAAATATTTATGCCGATACAACTACGGATATTTATTGGGAGTGGGATTTAGAGAGTGATACAGTAGATAAAATTGATATTGAAAAAAAACTGGCAGAAACAATAATCCCGGTGTGGACGCCGCAAGATGAAAACTTTCCGAATTATTATTATGATATGAAAAAAGCCGGTTTTTTACGTGGTAATGCACTTTTTGCAGAGCCTGAATGGAAAGATTTAGATTTCAAAAACTTTTGTTTGGATAATAGCGGGGATTTGTGGATTTTATCTTCAGGCTTTGATGAAAGTGAAAATGAAGTGTTTAAGATATCTAAAGTTACTGATAATGAATATAGCGATATTGGGGTGGAGGTTGCTATAGACATTGAAAATGGCAAGGATGATGCGGGAAATCTTGTTATTCCTGAAATGGGAAAATGTAAATTCACAGATATTGCGTTTGTGGATGGCGGTATTTTACTGTTGAGTATAGAAGAAGCGGGTACCAGTTATTCTTTATATTACGCTGAGCGTGATGATGAAAATTATAATGTATCAATATGTAAGAAAAATCCAATTTATTTAGAAAATTTGTCCGGTGGAGGAAGTACGGTACCAACTTCTATAGCGACAAATGGTACTGACGTATATATTGCTGCAACAACGATAGATGAGTCTTCTGGAGATATTCGTGCCGACATTTATAAAGGAACTATAAATACAACTGGTGATGGTGAAGTTACTTTGGAAAATTCGTTACTTGGAGATAATGCATTAACTATTGAAAACTTTTGTAAAGATGGAAGTGGGAATAATTTTAGTCTCGGTAGTTCGGAACGTCTTATGATTTCTGATATGTATATAGATAATACCGCATTATATTTTACTGCAGGATGTGTGGTAGCAAAATCTAATGACAGTTCAGGTATTTATTATAGTTTCGGCGGTTTATTTAAATATTCTGAAGAAGGACTTCAATCTTATGGTATTAATGAAGATACAGAATGTAAATATTATGATTATTCGGAGATTTACCGCCGAGATTATCTGTTATATTTCGCAATGCAGGCTGAGAGTGAATATGGTAACTATTTTGCCGGACCGCGTTATATTATCCCGTCTAAAAATACAGCAGAGCTTTTTGTGGTAGACAGCGGATTTTATGCAGATATTAATGCAGATGAAAGTACACCTCCGACAGAGCCGATTATACTTAATAAGCGTAATCGTATTTTTGTTTTTGATACAGTTGATACAGTTGATAAAGATTTATCATTTACCAACGTTGCAGACTCTGTGAATTTTGATTTTGAAAGAATGTCAGAGAAAGACTACAGTTGGAATGGTTCTTAATAACAGTTTCAGAGATTGAAAGTAAAGTACAGTTCGTGGTAGCTGTACTTTTTTATTTTTTGTGAATGTTTTTGTATCAAAAAAAGCTATCTCGATAAAACGGATAGCTTTTTGGTGCGGAAAACTTTACGCATAGACGTCCAGTCTTTCGCCTGTTCCTGCAGATGAGGAGCTTTGAGAAGAAATATTTTCTTCTGTGTGTGATTGTTCTTCCTCAATGACTTCTGAAAGAACTCCGACTCCCCATTGACCTTGCAATGAATGCAAGCGGCAAGTTGAAATTGCATCAAAACTAATCATACGAACCTCCTTTACCTTTCGGAAACGAGACTTCTGGGAAACAATACAATTTTATTTTAGCACAATTTTTTTCTTATTAAAGGAATGAAATTTTTTTTTGATGTAAGTGTATTTTTTTGAATACTTTACATTTTACGATTTATTTTATAGTATGCCCAAATTAATTTGTGTATTTAACGGAGTGTTATATGGGGCTAAAAATTTATAATACATTAAAACGAGAAAAAGAAGATTTTATTCCGCAGAATCCGCCTTATGTAGGGATGTATGTTTGCGGTCCTACAGTTTACGGAAATTCTCATTTGGGGCACGCTCGCAGTTACACTTCTTTTGATGTTATTTATCGATATTTAAAATATTGCGGTTACAAAGTTCGCTATGTTCAAAATATTACCGATGTAGGGCATTTAGTCGGAGACGCAGATGACGGTGAAGATAAAATTTCACGTCAAGCAGTTCTTGAAAAACAGGAACCGGTAGAAATTGCTTATAAATATGAGTTGTCATATTTTGAAGATATGCGACGTTTAAATGTTTTGTCTCCGGATATAAGTTGTCGTGCTACAGGTCATGTAATAGAAATTATTTCTCATGTTCAGGCTTTAATCGACAAAGGTTACGCTTATGTCACAGATAAGGGAAACGTTTATTTTGAAGTTAAGAAGTTTAAATCTTACGGAAAATTGTCCGGACGTAATCTTGATGATACAAAAAGCGGCGAAAGAATAGATGTTGCAACGGACAAAAAGGCACCTGAAGATTTTGCATTATGGAAATCTGCAGACGGCGGACATTTGATGAAATGGCCTTCACCTTGGGGAGACGGATATCCGGGCTGGCATATAGAATGTTCTGTAATGTCACGCAAATATATCGGTGATACGCTTGATATTCACGGCGGCGGAATGGATAATATTTTCCCTCATCATGAATGTGAGATTGCTCAATCGGAAGCTTTGACCGACAAACCTTTTGTAAGATATTTTATCCATAACAATATGTTGACCGTAAATGGTTCGAAAATGGGAAAATCTCTGGGAAATTTCATTGTATTGAAAGACCTTTTTACAAGAATGAATCCTATGGTTTTGCGTTTTTACATTTTGCAATCTCACTACAGAAGCGTGCTTGATTTCTCTGACGAATCAATGAACGCCGCCGGAGTAGGTTTTGAGCGACTTCGTAATTCTATTTTTGCGTTGAAAGATGTTAAAATTGCAGAAAATGACGATTTGACAGCTTATCCGGAACTTGATGCATTGAAAAAAGAATTTCTTGAAGCGATGGATGACGATTTTAATACTCCGATTGCGATTTCCGTATTGTACGAAATTTTGAAACATTCTAATAATGAATTAAATAAACCGGAGCGTGATAATGCAAAATTGGAAGCCGTAAAACGCATGATTTTTGCGTTTACTGAAGATATTTTAGGTTTTAACTGGAATATGGCGGATACAAACAGTACTGACGGCGATAATAATCGTGAAGATGAATTAATCAAATTTCTTATTGAGATAAGAAAGCAATACAGAGCGGAAAAGAACTTTGCAATGTCCGATAAGATTCGTGATACATTGAAAGAAATCGGAGTGACTTTGAAAGACGCACCGCAAGGAACGACTTATACTATTTCCTGATATTTGATTGGTGAAAAAATGTTGAAGAAATTTTTTATTATTGTCAGTTTTGTTTTGTGTACATTTTGTCAATCGTATGCACAATCTTTTTCATCATCGATGAGTGTGTATGCGGAAGAAAAGCGTTTCTTTTTTCAATTAGGAACCGGAATGTACTATGATTTTGATATCGGTTCTGAATTTTTTGCAAATTCGGCTAATCGTATTTTCTTTGATGTACCTCTGTTTTTTGAAGCAGATTTTAGGTTGTTGAAAAACTTTGCGATTAATACCGGGATTTCTTTTAATTATAATCTGGAATACTACATTGACGGAGAATATGACATCTATAAAAACTCTCTTTTTATAGATGTTCCGCTCAATTTTAAGTTTTATCCGCTTGCTAAAAAAGATGAAAGATTTGATTCTTTTTATATCGGTGCCGGGCTTTTTTTCAGAGCGTGGGCAGTAAATACTTATGCGGCTTATTCTGATGATGAAACTTATTACGGAAATGCTTATGAGCCGAATAACGATGTGGTAGCTCCGGGTGAATGTTTTGTTCCGGTGAATGTCGGTGTCAGTATGTTTTTGGGAAATGTTTTACGTCTTAATCAACAAACAGGTTTAGGTGTGGAGATTTCGTTGAAATATGCTTTTATTCCTTATGAAAATGGTTTCCTTGCCAGCCCTAATTACTGCGGAACATCCGGTAATACATTGTTGAGTTTTTGGGGCGATGTCGGAATGCGTTTTTTTGTTCAGTTTTTGTTGAACAACAAAGCGATGGAATATCGGTATTAAAACCGGCGAGGGAATAAGGGATGTATTGTGAAAACAACATAGACAGAACAGCAAAGCCGTTTGTAAAATGGGTTGGCGGAAAAAGTCAATTACTTAATGAAATCAGGCGAAAATATCCTCAAAATATCGAAAAGTATTGTGAGCCATTTGTTGGTGGTGGTGCAGTACTTTTTGATATTTTGCAAACTTTTCAACCAAGCGAAGTTTTAATAAACGATATAAACAAAGAACTTATAAATACGTATTCACAAGTAAAAAATAGTTGTGAAGAATTGATTTTGCAACTTAATGGACTTCAAGAAAAATATAAGAAACTTTCAGAAGAAGAAAGAAAAATTTTATTTTATGAAAAGCGTAATCGTTATAATGAAATAAAAATAAATGATAATGAAACAGAGAATTTAGAAAAAGCAGTTCTTTTTATCTTTTTAAACAAAACTTGTTTTAATGGTTTGTATCGAGTTAATTCAAAAGGTTTATTTAATGTGCCTTTTAACAAGGCAAAAAATCCTTTGATTTGCGATACGGAGAATTTGCGTTCTTGTAGTTATCTTTTGCAAAAGGTAACATTAAAAGTTGGAGATTACAAAGAATGTGAGAGCTTTATTGATGAAAAGACGTTTGTTTATATAGATCCACCTTACAGACCTTTAACGCAAACATCAGCTTTTACTTCATATTCAGAAAATCAATTTTCAGATAAAGAACAAATTGAACTTGCAGATTTTATTGAGAAACTTTCAACCAATGGGGCAACTGTTGTTGCAAGTAATTCAGATCCCAAAAACAGTGATGAGAACGATAACTTTTTTGATGAATTGTACGCTAACTTCGAAATTGAAAGAGTATTTGCTTCTCGTATGGTAAATTCAAAGGGAAACGGGCGAGGAGCAATTAAAGAGCTACTTATTGCAAATTTTAAAAAACTTATTATATCAAGTACCAAAGTACCTGAAATGTATACAATATAATATTACTAAAATAAACAGGAGAATTTTATGACATTTGATATTAGAGGAACGAAAATAGAATCGGATAATCAGGTTTTTAATAATTTCGTAGATTTTATCAAGGAACAAGATTTTGCCGGTTGGGAATATCTGGGAATGAATGTAGAATTAGACCCGACAGTTTGTTATTCTGATGAATCTATTCTTATTAGATGGTGTGATTTGGATGAAGGTTTTAATGATAAAATCCTTCTTAATACCATAGAAGAATTTAAGAAAAATTTCAAAAGAGTTGTAGCATAATGATGAAACGAGATTTTACACACTGGCTTTCAAAATTTCGCGGTAGTATTGCGAACTACGGATATTATATAGATTTCAACAAGGTACATCGTAATGTCGATGAAATCAAAATAGAGCTTAACATTCTAAATTCTCTTATTGGTTCAAAAGACATTGAAAATGATTTTAAAAATATCATAGTAAAATATCCCGAAACTTTAAAATGTATTCCGATTTTACTAGCTGTCAGAGCAAATGAAATTTACGCTATAGATAGTGACGGAGATTTCACTTATAATTTTAAAAATATTAATTACACAGAAGACCAATATGCTATTTTCATGAAAAAAACAGGTCTGCTTGATTTACTTGAAAAACACATAATCAACAATTTAGTAGATTACGTAACCGGCGTTGAAACTGGACTTGATTCCAACGGTCGTAAAAATCGTGGTGGTCATCTTATGGAAGATTTGGTTGAAAATTTTATTATAAAAGCCGGATTTGAAAAAAATAAAACCTATTTCAAAGAAATGTATATTCATGAGATTACAGAAAAATGGGACATTAATCTTTCTGCAATTTCAAATCAAGGTAAAGCTGAAAAACGTTTTGATTTTGTAATCAAGACAGACAAAACAATTTATGGTATTGAAACGAATTTTTATGCAAGCGGTGGCTCAAAGCTCAATGAAACTGCACGTAGTTATAAACAAATAGCTCAAGAAGCTGAAACTATTAACGGTTTTGAATTTGTGTGGTTTACGGATGGTTCTGGCTGGACAAGTGCGAGACATAACTTAGAAGAGACATTTGACACAATGAAACATATTTATTCTATTGATGATTTGGAGAATGGAATAATAAAAGAGGTATTTAAATAAAGACCTATGCCCACAATCTATTGAAAAACAACGTTTACAATTTTATAAGTATGTATAGTCTTAACTAAATAGCTACCATTCGAAAAAGCATTTAAAGTTTTCTAATTTTTTGACCCTTTGCATAGCCAAGTTCATAAGCTTCAAAAACATCCTTGTGTCTACCAGAACCAGCTTGACTATCATTTAACGTATTGCAGTCAAGTCTTTTTAGGGCATTGTTTAATCCATCAATTACCCCTTGTTCATAAGCACACCCTGCACATTTGTGTCTTCCTATACCTGATTGGCTATCAGGTAAACTTTCTAGAATAGGAGCATTCCGATGTCCTTTGTTGCAATTCATAAAAATCTCCTTGTTAAAAAAGCTTAGGAATTGTAATTTAATAATATTTATTTAATAAGTCAATTTTTTAGGAGTTAATAAAATTTCAATCCAAGCTTTTTATCGTTCGAAAAATCTAGATTTTACTTTGGCAAAAGGAGATTGTCTTGAATTATTGAGACAATTTAATTTTCAATTCAATATGATTTTTGCAGATCCTCCTTATTTTCTATCAAATAACGGAATATCTGTTCAAAGCGGAAAACAAGTTTCTGTAAATAAAGGTGAATGGGATAAATCACAAGGTTTCGAAAGAGACAACGAGTTTAATCGACAATGGATTTCACTTTGCCGAGAAAAACTGACAGAAAATGGAACTATTTGGATAAGCGGAACGTATCACAATATTTTTTCTGTTGCTCAAATGTTAAATGAATTGAACTTTAAAATTCTAAATTGCATTACATGGGCAAAGACAAATCCACCGCCAAATCTTTCTTGCAAATATTTTACTCATTCAACAGAATTTATTTTATGGGCAAGAAAAAATAAGAAAGTAACTCATTATTATAATTATGAATTGATGAAAGAAATTAACGGCGGTACACAAATGCGTGATTTATGGAGCTTGCCAGCAATTGCAAAATGGGAAAAATCTTGCGGTAAACATCCGACTCAAAAACCGCTTCCGTTACTTGCTCGAATAATTCTAGCTTCCACAAAAGAAAATGAATGGATTTTAGACCCGTTTACAGGAAGTTCGACAACAGGAATCGCAGCTAGTTTATTAAATCGTCGATTTTTGGGCATAGAAAAAGAAAATATATTTTTAGAACTTTCAAAAAATCGTCGTGAAGAAATTAACGATATTTCGAAATTCTATGAATACAAAGAAAGAATCATGAAATATTCAGATAGACCGTTGAAATCAATTTTAGAACTACATGAAAACAAGCTTTATTATGGCGATGATTTGCCTGTAGAATAAGAAAAAGCATTCAGAAACAAATGATTCAAGCTATATATTCATTGCTTTGGAAAGATTGAAAAAACTTATTAATGATTGATGTACATTTCAAAAATATCAAATGAATGCGTATATGTACGTTGTACAAACTTTCGTTGATTCTTACATATCGTAAAATTGATTTCTTACTATTGGTAAGATTGGCTTCTTACACTTGGTAAGATTGGCTTCTTACACTTGGTAAGATTGGCTTCTTACACTTGGTAAGATTAGCTTCTTACACTTGGTAAGATTTGGCTTCTTATACTTGGTAAGATTTGGCTTCTTACACTTGGTAAGATTTGGCTTCTTACACTTGGTAAGATTGGCTTCTTACACTTGGTAAGATTTGGCTTCTTACACTTGGTAAGATTGGTTTCTTACACTTGGTAAGATTGGCTTCTTACACTTGGTAAGATTGGTTTCTTACACTTGGTAAGATTGGCTTCTTACACTTGGTAAGATTGGCTTCTTACACTTGGTAAGATTGGCTTCTTACACTTGGTAAGATTGGGCTTGTAATATAAAAAAAAGGCAGAAAGGATTTTTCCGTTCTGCCCTTTTTTTTAGCCTTGTAGCATTTCTTTCAACAATTGATTTGCCTGTGCCGGATTAGCTTTTCCTTTTGAGGCTTTCATTACTTCACCTACAAAGTAACCGAAAAGCTTATCTTTTCCTGCTCGGTAATCGGCAAGCTGTGCCGGATTTTTATCAAGAACTTCCTGAATCATTTTGCGGATTTCTTCTGGATTAGAAATCTGTTTGCAACCGTCTTTCTCGATAATATCAACCAAACTTCTTTTTGTATCAAAAGATTTTTTCAACACATCTTTACCGATTTTTCCGCTGATTTCACCTTTGTCAATAACTGACAAGAACGCAGCAAATTCTTTCGGTGTAATGTGGTCTGAAATTTTTCCGCCTTCCGCATAAGACAATAATTCATTAAAAAACCAGTTTACTGCATTTTTTGTATTTGAATACTCTGCCAATAATGCATCGAAGAAGTTTGCGTATGCCGGAGTTGTCATCAAAAGCAACGCTTGTTCTTCCGGTAAGCCGTTTGCTTTCATATAATCGTATTTCTTTTCCAAAGGTGACTTAGGAATTACACGCTGTATTTCATCCACTTCGTCTTGAGTAACGACTAACGGTAAAAGATCCGGATCCGGGAAATAACGATAATCGTGAGAATCTTCTTTAGAACGCATAGAATAAGTTTTTTGACTGTTTTCATCCCACAAACGAGTTTCTTGTACGATTCTCTGTCCGGTTTTCAACATTTTAGTTTGGCGTTCGATTTCAAAATCTATCGCTCTTTCTATTGCACGGAAAGAGTTCATGTTTTTTACCTCGGTTTTAGTTCCGAGAGTTGTCGTTCCTACAGGACGCAAAGAAATATTTGCATCACAACGCAAACTTCCTTCTTCCAAGTTTCCGTCACAAATTCCTAACTGTACTAAAATAGCACGAAGCATGATAACGTAATCTTTAGCTTGTTTTGCACTGTGAATATCCGGTTCACTTACGATTTCTATCAATGGCACGCTTGTACGGTTGTAGTCTACGGCACTGGCTTTTGAGCCCCAAATTCCCGGAGCACCTACGTGAACCATTTTACCGGCATCTTCTTCCATGTGAATTCTGTTTAATCTGACAGATACAGGTTTTCCGTCTACATCGACTTCTACATGACCGCCGGAACAAAGAGGCTCTTCCATTTGAGAAATCTGATAACCTTTAGGTAAATCCGGATAGAAGTAATTTTTTCTTTCGAAAACACTTCTTAGATTTATCTTACAATTCATTGCAAGTCCGGCTTTCATTGCCATTCTTACGGCTTCTTTGTTGATTACAGGTAACGCACCCGGCTGTCCGGTACAAACAGGACAAGTATTTTCATTAGGAGCTTTTCCGAATTCCGTAGAACAAGTACAGAACAATTTACTTTTTGTTTTTAAATGTGCGTGTACTTCAAGTCCTATTACCGGTTCAAATTCAGTATCTGAATTTATTTTTTTCTTTTCCGCAAGCTCTTTTTCTTCACCTTCTTGTTTTTTCTGCGGCGGTACAAGATACGCAGTTTTGTCTTTTACCGGAGCATTAGCCAAAAGAGCGTTTAAATCTGCCCAAGTTGACGGAGTGTCGCCTTCACGAACTTTTCCGGATACTGCCGATGAGTGTGCCGACGGAACAAGATTGTCACAATCTGCACTGTTAATAATTTTTGCATATTCAAGGAAATCACCTATTTCCTTTTCGTAAACTTTTTTATCTTCCTCTGTTACTTCAAATGAACTTAGTGTAATCAGAGATTCCATATCTATATTGACTTTATTGTCCATAGCTTCTATCCCCCAAAAGATTGACATATTAAATACAACAATTATGTAATAAAGTAAACTATAGTTTATCTATACTAAAACGCCCTTGTTTGACTTTAAATGTTAAAAATGATAGTTTTGCGTTATGAATATAGTCGAATCATTTGAACTTTTTTTCAATAAAATAATACTTCCTAAAACCGTAAAAGATTTTGCAGGTCTTTTTCAAAAAAACGGTTTTCAATTATACCTTGTCGGCGGAGCTGTTCGAGATTGCTTGATGGGTAAAGAAATTCATGATTATGATTTTGCCACAAACGCACGTCCCGAAGATGTTCAGAAAATTTTTAGACATACTATTCCGGTCGGATTGGAACACGGAACCGTATTGGTTCTTTTTCAAAACGAAGAATTCGAAGTTACGACGTTTAGAAATGCAGATAATAGTTTTGCAAATACAATCGAAGAAGATTTGCGATGTCGAGATTTTACTATTAATGCATTTGCTTATGATATTGCCGACGGAAAAATAATTGATTTATTTGACGGAAAAAAGGATTTAAAAAATAAAACAATTCGTGCGGTTGAAAATCCTGTAGCCAGAATTCAGGAAGACCCTTTGCGAATGTTGCGAGCTTGTCGTTTTGCCGCAGTGTTGGGTTTCAATGTTGACGAGCAAACAGCCAATGCCATTGTAGAAAATGCAAAGTTGATAGAAAATGTTTCTGCAGAAAGAATTCGAGATGAACTTTGTAAGCTTATGGCTGCACAAACGCCGTCTTACGGATTGGAATTAATGCGAACAACCGGCTTGTTGGATTTAATTTTGCCGGAATTAATGGAAGGTTTCGGATTTGAACAAAATCGTTTTCATAAATACGATGTTTATTATCACAATATTTACAGTTGCGACAATGCACCGGCAGATAACCTTGAAGTTCGTATTGCGGCATTGTTGCACGATGTTGCAAAGCCTCGTACAAGCCACGAAAAAGCTAACGATGACGGAAATTCTTTTTATAATCATGAGATTATCGGAAGCCGTATGGCTGGAAGAATTTTAAAACGATTAAAGTTTTCTACTGCACAAATTTCACATATCAAACATTTGATAAAACATCATATGTTTTACTATACAAAAGAATGGACAGACGGTGCTGTCAGACGTTTTATTCGAAATGTAGGTGCAGAAAACCTTGAAGATTTATTTTTATTGCGTGATGCGGATAGAAACGGCAACGGTTCTAAAATAGGAATTCCGAAAGCATTTATTGATTTTCAGGAAAAGATTCGTGAAATAATGGAAATCGACAGTGCATTAAAAGTTACCGATTTGGAAATAAACGGAAGAGATTTGATGGAAAATCTTCAAATGAAACAAGGTCCGATAATAGGTGAAGTTCTTAATTATTTATTGGAACTTGTATTGGACGAACCGGAACTTAATAATCACGAATTGCTGATGGAAAAAGCAAAAGAGTATTATGAAAAAAAATGTAACTATGCAATGGAACAATTTGGCAGACCGCCGGAAGAATTAGGAAAGTTTTAATAAGGAGTGATTTACCGTGCATATTAAAGATATTGATTTTTGCGGAAGTTTTACGCAGTTAGAAAAAATGCCTAAAGACCGTTTACCGGAAATTGCATTTATCGGTCGCAGTAATGTCGGTAAATCCAGTTTAATAAATAATTTATGTAATCGAAAAATTGCAAAGACTTCTTCTACTCCGGGAAAGACACAGTTAATAAACTTTTTTAAAATCAACAAAAAGTTTTACCTTGTGGATTTACCGGGATACGGTTATGCGAAAGTCGCACTTGATGTAAAAAAGAAGTGGGAAGCTTTTATCGATATTTACTTGCAAAAACGCCAAACATTAAAAGCTGTTTTTTTACTTTTAGATATTCGCCGAGAGCCGAATGAACACGATAAAATGCTTACTTCATGGATTAAGTCATTGTCTGCCGTATCGGATTTACGTCCGGTTTATGTATTGACAAAAGCTGACAAGCTCGGACGAAGTGCGATTGCAAAAAGTAAAGCTGAGATTGCTAAAGCTTTGTTTATAAGTCAACACGAAATGTTTGTTCATTCGTCGGTTTCGGGAAACGGAAAAAAAGAGTTGTTGAAATGTATTGATGAAATTTTAGCACCGCCGGCAGAAAATTTATTAATACCGGAAGATGAAGACGATTTTGAAGAGGAGTAAATCTTTTTCGATTTGGTACGTTAATTTTTTTTCATTGAATTAATCTGTATAAAATAGATTTTGGACAGGAGATTTTTTATGTGTAGAAAATATTTTTGTCTGTTTATATTGATTACTTTTTTGTTAATTATTTTGTCATGCGAAATTGACAGAGTAGACATTTCAAAAGATTCAATTACTCAAAAAATTACGGTTGACGGTACGACAATTGAAAAAAGTGAATCAATAATAACTTTGTTTCAATCGACTTTAACCGTCGATGAATCTGTCGAATCGACCGAAAGTCCTTTTTATAATGCCGATAAATCAGCCGTTACGATAAATAATTTTGCAATCGGGCGATATGAAGTAACTTATGAATTGTGGTATGCTGTACGAGAGTGGGCGTTGAAAAATGGCTACAGAGTATTAAAAGCCAGAGAAGGAAATAACGGAGTTTCAGATGCAGTTCCGACTCCGGAAAATAAACAACAACCGGCGGTAGCCGTAAGTTGGCGAAATGCAATTGTGTGGTGTAATGCTTTAAGCGAGATAACCGGCAGAGTTCCGGTTTTTTATACAGACAAAGAATATAAGACAGTATTGAAAACGTTTTCAAATGACGGTGAAAGATTATTTAAAAATCCGGGAGAGATAGATTGTCCGTATATAAAGGCTGACAGATTCGGAAATACCGATATTTCAAAATGTACGGCAAACGGTTTTAGACTTCCTACGGAAACAGAATGGGAGTTTGCGGCACGAGGCGGCCGGCCGTATGATACAACAAACTGGAATTATAAATACGCCGGCAGTGATGTTGCCGATGAAGTTTCGTGGGAATGCAATAACAGCAACAGTAAAACGCATATTGTAGGAACAAAAAAGCCGAATTTAATCGGTATCTATGATATGTGCGGAAATGCGGCGGAATGGTGTTGGGATTGGTATTCCGACATGCAGCGAGTGGAACGCGGCGGTTCTTATTGTACAAATACAAATATTGACAGACGTTTTTATAAAAATCCGGCGTATAGTTGTACTTTCAGAGGTTTCAGAACATGTTTTTCTGTGTTTGAATAAAATGTTTGTGATTTTTTTTGTTATCGGTCGAAAGTTGAATAGTAGGGAGTAGGTGATTATGACACCAGTTTTAGACATTGAAAGTTTGGATTTAAATAAAAGCGGAATTATAGAAGCTTCTGCCGGAACCGGAAAAACTTATACAATTTGTACGATAGTTTCAAGAATTATCAGAGAAGGGCACGCTGAAGCAGACCAAATTGCAGTCGTAACTTTTACCGAAAAAGCTGCAGGAGAATTGAAACAGCGAATAGTAAAAAGATTGGAAGAAGATTTAAGTAAATCGGATAATTATACAGAGACGGAAAATCTGAAAAAAGCTTTGGCACAAACAGATGAAATCCGTATCGGGACGATTCACGGTTTTTGTAACGGACTGCTCAGAGAATTTTCCTTTGAAAACGGAGCTCCGTTTCAATTAAATTCTAATACCGACCCGGCTTTACGAGAAAGGTTATTGAATTTGCAAATACGTCGTGATTGGCAAAAAACATACGGCGAACTTTTACCTACATTATTAAAAGTAAGTAATTTCATAAATAACCCGGACGACTTTATCGATGATGTCATGAAAATCTCAAATAAATTATACGCATTTGTCGATTGCGGAAATCGCTCAGCAGATGATTCTTTGGCAAAAAGTTGTAAAACGGTTCCCGAAGTTCAAACTGCGGAATGTTTGAATGAGAAGTGGGAAGAGTTAAAAAAAAGTATTCAGGCAATAAAAAATATTTTGCCGTATGTAGATAATGAAGCTAACGGCGATGCATATAAAGAAAACGGGAAAAAAATCCACGGAGCTACGTTAAAAGCTATAAAATCCAGAATTACTTCGATGATTGAAGAATGTCAAAAAGAAATTACAGATATTGATTTGGAACCTTTTGCTTATTTTTCTGGCAAATATGATGAAAAATTATCTTCTTGTGATGCAATTGCAGATACTCAATCTTGTTTATTACGAAATGAAATTGTCCGCTTTCTTGAAAATCACAAAGCTTTTTCCGGAACATTAAAAATTAACACTGCAGTTCAATTGATAAAAGATTTTCGTAAATCAAAAGCTGAAAACGGAATTATTGATTTTGATGATATGTTGATTCTTGTTTACGAAGCATTGCATACTAAAGAGGGCGGCGAAAATCTTTTTTGTCGAGAATTGCAACAAAAGTTTCGTTATGCTTTGCTTGATGAATTTCAAGATACCGACCAAGTACAGTGGGGGATTTTTAAAACAATCTTTTTGGATAAAACTTCACCGGAGAATAAAATTTATCTTATCGGAGACCCTAAACAGGCAATTTATTCGTTTAGAAATGCAGATATTAATACTTATAATCTTGCAAAAAATGAAGTTATTGCAAACGGCGGACTTTTGTATAATCTGGGGAAAAATTATCGTTCGATAAAAAGTCTTGTTACCGGTTTTAATGATTTGTTTTCTACGGAGTTTTTCGGTAAGAACGGAGAAATTACTTATGTCAATGTAGATTCTCAATCGGAAGATGAGCAAAAGATTGCTATTGCAAAGTCTGAAGAAAACGGAATTTATTATCTTATGTCTGAAAGTAAAACAAACACTGATTTCAAAGCTTTGATGGAAAATTTTATTGTCAAAGAGATTTTGCGACTGGAAAATGAAATAAGTTTTATAGAAAAGAAATCGGAGCGACCGATTAATCTCAGCGATATTTGTATATTAACCAGAACAAACGAAGACACTCACACTGTAAAAAAAATACTTCAAAAGTCCGGAATCCCGTCAGAAATTTATAAGGAAACCGGAGTTTTTCGAAGTGAAGAAGCGATGAATTTGCAATGTATTTTGGATGTGTTGATGTTTCCGGGAGATGAAAGTCGTTTGAAAAAAGCGTTGCTTACGGAATTTTATAATTATGAACCGGGCAATCTTGAAAATCTGACATCGGAAGATTTGTGGCAAAAAGCAAATCTTTCATCATTACAAAAAATTGCTCATAGAATGGAATGGTCATCTTTTTTTACCGAGCTTTTTTATTGTACGGATATTTTTAATAATTTATTGGCGAAGGATGTAACACGAAATAAAAATATTGCGTCTCGTAAGATTACAAATTATCGTCATATTGCTGAAACGTTGCAAGAAAATGCGTATCGTGAAAAATTGAATCTTGAAGGAATGCAAAAACATCTTGATTCTTTGCGTTTTTTCTCGGAAATGGATTATTTCAGAAAATCCGGAACTCAACCGGCAGTACAAATAATGACGATTCATGCCAGCAAAGGTTTGGAGTTTCCGATAGTTTTTGTGATGAGTTGCAAATTAAAAGAAAGTACAAGAACGCCGGTTTTTCAGGCGTATCATCAAGATGATAAATTAGTAATCGATACAATTTCGGACAAAAACAATCCTTTTTATCAGGAAGAAAATATCAACGAACACAATCGTTTACTTTATGTTGCGATTACTCGTGCTTCATGTAAGTTGTATTTGCCGGCAAATTATGAAGCATTGCAAATCCCGGCGGATGCAGAAAAGATAAATCTTGAAGATATTGCGACAAATCCTGTTTTTAGAACAAAGGCTGAAGTCAAGGACGAAAAAATAACCGAAGAGTTTATGAACATAGATTCGAATGAGTTGCAAAGATATTTTCAGCTGGAATCTTTTTCTTCATTGTCAGCAAAAAAGCAAAATATGGAACAATTAGAGCCACTGTTTGCATTGGATAATGATGATTATAAGGAAGATGATGAAGTAAAAGAACAAGCCGGAGCATTGTATACAAAACTTCCGGGCGGAACAAAAACCGGAAATATGATGCATAAAATATTTGAACTTCTTGATTTTACTGTGATTGCAGATTTGGACGGTTCGCAAAAAGAACAAATTATAACTTCGCTTATCAGTCAGGAAACAGAAGAAAGTAAGATTATTTTTAATGCGATTACTTTTTATTACCCGAATCTTATGCCGTCAGAAATTGCAATTTATGCAAATGAAGTCGCAAATATTATTTACAATACTTTGAATACGCCGCTTTTAACATCGGACGGAAACAGTTTTTGTTTGTGTGATATTTCTAAGAGTGACAGAATAAGTGAAATGAATTTTTATATGGCAGTTCCGGATAATGAAGATTTGCAAATGACCGGTTCACTTGATTTGGTTTTTCGCTGTAAAGGAAAATATTATTTTCTTGATTGGAAAACTAATTCTTTGGAAAATTATGCCAAAACTGCGGAATATACAAATGAACATTACGCAATGCAATATAAGATTTATTTGCAGGCGTTGAAGAAATTTCTTTCGGTCAGATTAAAAGATAAATTTCAATTTGAGCGAGATTTCGGCGGAATATTTTATGTTTATGTTCGCGGAGTAACCCCGGAAAATCCTAAGCTCGGTGTATGGTTTTATAAACCGTAAAAAATATCAGCCTAATATTTTTTTTAACAGTCTGCATAAATCAGAAGATTCTTCAGCGGAAAGTTTTATGCAAGATGACATTTGAACCGGAAAATTTTGAGCCTTTTCTTTTAATGTGTTACCTTTTTCTGTTATTGTGACAAGCAGAATTCGTTCGTCATTTGTACTGCGAGTTCTGTTTACAAGTCCTTTTGCTTCCAAACTTTTCAGAAGCGGTGTTAATGTCCCGGAATCAAGAAAAAGCCTTTTTCCCAAATCTTTTACATTTATTGATTTTTTTTCCCACAGAACCAACATTGTAATGTATTGAGTATAAGTCAAATCTATTGTTTCCAAAAACGGACGATAACGTTTTATAATTTCTTTGGAGGCAACATATAAAGAAAAACAAAGTTGATTTTCCAGTATCAAACAGTCATCGGAAGTCATTGTGTGTCCTTAAAAAATTATTTTTTAGTCTCATTGTAAGCTTTTCTTACAGCTTTTGCTAATTGGTCGGCACAAGATGTCGGACGACCGCCGCAAGAATTACCGAGTAAATGTGATTCGATATAATCTACAGTTTTACCTTCGAGTAGAGTAGAAATAGCTTTTAGATTTCCGTTACAACCACCGTAAAAAACAATATTGCTGATAACATCACCGTCAATGGAAAAGTCAATTTTTGATGCACAAACATTTTCGGTGTAATAAGAATAATTCATGATAATCTCCTTGAATGGTTGAGTAATATTATATTGTGTACAATTTAATATTACTCAACTGATTAAGCTTCGTCAAGTTAAAAAAAATGGGATTTATTGCATAATCTTTTGAAAACCTTGAAGTTGCCTTAAGTAAATGTTAAAAAATGACGATGTTATTTCGTGATTTATCACACTAAACTACATTAAACAGGCGAAATCTTTCGTTAGAAAGAGGTAATTATGAAATTTAGAACAAAACTTCTTTTACTTAATATCTTGAGTATTGTGTTACTCGTTG
Source organism: Spirochaetota bacterium (assembly GCA_045133795.1). Classification (GTDB taxonomy): domain Bacteria; phylum Spirochaetota; class GWE2-31-10; order GWE2-31-10; family GWE2-31-10; genus RGIG8597. The sequence goes on along the minus strand of JBGUUT010000016.1, from coordinate 2,272 downwards.
TTTTCATTTATGGAGTTGTTATTATCAATTTGCGGAATTCTTTTCACAAAAATCTGAATAATTTTGAAAGAGAATTGAAAGATACAAAAAATACCTCTTTACTTGCAAATTTGGCTTTGGCGGAACACACTCTAAGTGAGATTAATGGGCAGGCAAAGTTTCAGACTAAATCTATTACAGATAAGGGAGAAAGAGAGCGAATAGAGAATAGCTTTAAAGAGCAGGCTATTAATATTCTTACTCGTGTAAGCCGTGAGAATAAAAGAAATTATTTCTTTGCAATAAAGTTTGATGAAAATGATAATCCTTACTATGTATTTCATGGTTTAAAACAAGATTTAAAAAATCAACCTGTGGATATCAGTAAAGCATATCTTCGAAGAATTGTAGAGCGTCGTCCGCGTGCCGGACTTTCTTTGAGAAAAGGTGACAGAATAAGTTATCCGGAGAAAAATTCCGCTCGTAACAGAATAGACGATGTTCGTGTAGTTGACGTAAAACACTTTCAAGCATGGGATTGGTTGATTGTTACCGGATATTATCAAAGTGAAGTTGATATTATTATGGGTGAAATGCGTAAAACAATGACCCATGATTTGGTTATGATGATTTTCTGGATAACATTAATTTCAATAATAGTAGGTGTTGTAATCGGTTTTGTTAATCTGTCATTTATTAAGCAGATGCTTAAGCCACTTTTAGCATTGTCAGAACACGCTTTGATGGTATCTGAAGGAAAATTGATTCAATTTAAAACTGCATACAGCAGAAAAAGACATGATGAAATTGCTAAATTGATTTATAGTTTTAATAAATTGATTCGCAGTTTTACATCAAGTATGCGTAATATTAACGAAGTTTCTACCAGATTGCAGATTTTGGTTAATAATAACAGTGAAACAGCTACTACATTGTCCAGTGTTACGAATGTAGAGTCTAACTCCGTAAAAGAAATTTCTGCCAACTTGGAAGAGCTTTTAACTTCAATTAATGAGATTTCAAAGAGTGCAATATCCGGAGCTGCGGAATTGCATGAAAGTTCAAAGTATGCGGAAGACGGATATGCAAAAATTGATAAAATCAGTCAAAGTATTTATGATGTGTCAACTCACTTTAATACGATAAAAGAATCTTTGGCTTTAATATTCAGTATTTCGGAACAAACAAACTTGCTTGCGTTGAATGCGTCCATAGAGGCAGTAAAAGCCGGTGATGTAGGTAAAGGTTTTACCGTAGTTGCGGATGAGATTCGTAAACTGGCGGATAAAACTCATATTATTGCGACTCAGATTAATGAAAGTATTGACAGTAATGAAATGTTTATTGAGACAGCACGGCAGTTGATGGCTAACTCTCAAGAAACATTTAAGATTCTTATTGATTCAACTATATCATCACAAAAATTGATTTCTGATATTGCAGACTCTATGAAAGTTCAAAATGTACGTGGTGAACACATTATGAATAGTGCCATAACAATCAGTGATGCATCAAGTAATATTGTAGATGTTGTAAGTCAGACAAAACGCACTAACTTAACAATTGAAGATGTTCTTAATAAACTTATTTCAACGATGAAAGTATTTAAGTTTGAAAATAATGCGGCAAAAGAAAGCAGTAATATTGTAAATATGTTGCGAAAGCAAAAAGACAAAAATAAAGATGGTTTGGATTTTGAAGAACAGGAATTAGCAGAAGAAGAGCAGTCGGTAAATGAACAAGAAGCTTTAACTGAAGATTCAAACGGAACGCAAGAAGCGTAGATAGTGTTGTGATTATTAAATAGATAAGAAAAATTGTTGGATTCGATGAAGTGTACCTCAAAAGTTGAATGTAATTTTTGAGGTACACTTTTTTTGTCTAAATTTAGTTCTGAAATGTTCGAGTCGGTATCTTTAGACTGTGTAAGCTGCGGTGAATGTACGTGTAATACATGAATGAAATATTTCCGCAGGAAATACCAAGCATAGCTTAATGGACAAAGACTGTTACAGTATTCCCGGAAAGAAGGGGGTCCGAAACAAGCCTGCCTGTCGGCAGATAGGTTCGAAAAGACCGAAGCAATTTTTTACCTACTGAAAACGAATCTATCGAGGTTTCAAGCCTGGAATAATAAAAAATCTGTAAAGCCATCCCGAACCGTGCAATAAAAATACCTCTCAAGTACATTAAAGATAAATAGAATTTTTTTTCTAATTTATTTTTTAAGGATACTTAAATGAACTATTCAGAAAAGTACGAAAATATCAGTTTTACGAACAACTTTGCTTTT
>JBGUUT010000015.1:0-4283 GCA_045133795.1 Spirochaetota bacterium | reverse complement strand
CGTCTTTTGTGATTCTTTTTTGCGACATAGCAACCTCAAAAATATTTTTTTCTATTTGTGTTAGATTGCTGCAAGCAAAGAGTTATTAAAATTTACTATTTTTTTAATATATAAAAACGGGATACAGGTCTGGGCTAATCCATCAGAAGATTACAAATTGTATAGAAAATTCTCGTAAGATATTTTTTTGCATATGATGAAATAATATAACAGCTCAAATCTGTATTCTGTTTTAGAATCAAGGTCTGGGCATACAAAAAAATCCCTAATCCCACACAAAAAAAGCGGTTAGGGCAACTTCTGCCTCCAACCGCTTTTTATTAAAAATTAGCTCTATACTTATCTTGCTTTTGTCGCAACTTCTTCCGTAATTTTAGAGATAAATGAATCTAACGCCATCTGTCCTAAATCTCCGTCCTTTCTTGAACGAACGGCTACAACATTCTGTTCTACTTCTTTATCTCCGATTATTACCATATACGGAACTTTTTCCATCTGAGCTTCACGAATTTTCAATCCAATCTTTTCGCTTCTGTCATCTGTCTCAACACGCAAACCATACGCCTGTAATTTAGCCTGAATTGCTTTTGCCTGTTCTACGGTTCTGTCAGTCAAAGGCAACATTCTCACTTGTACCGGTGCAAGCCATGTAGGGAAAGCTCCGGCATATTTTTCTATCAATAACGCAAGCGTTCTCTCATAACATCCCAAAGATGTTCTGTGAATAATGTAAGGAGTTTTCTTTTGACCGTCTGTATCAACATATTCCATACCGAATTTTGCAGCCAACAACATATCGATTTGAATTGTTACAAGTGTATCTTCCTTACCGTGAACATTTTTAATCTGAATATCAAGTTTCGGTCCGTAGAATGCAGCTTCGTCAATTCCGACAGTATATTCAATACCCAAATTATCAAGGATTTTTCCCATTTGACTTTGAGCATCTTCCCATTGCTGTACTGTACCTTCATATTTATCTGTACGTTTAGGATCCCACTGACTGAATCTGTAAGTTACATCTTCTTCCAAACCGATTGTCTCAAGTATATATTTTGCAAGTTCCAAACAACCTTTAAATTCTTCCTCAAGCTGTTCCGGACGCAAAATTAAGTGTCCTTCAGAAATCGTAAACTGTCTTACTCTTATTAATCCATGCATTTCCCCAGACTCTTCATTTCTAAACAATGTTGAAGTTTCCCCCAAACGCATCGGTAAATCTCTGTAAGAACGCATTCTGTTTAGGAAAACCTGATATTGAAACGGACAAGTCATCGGACGAAGAGCAAAACATTCTTTTGTTTCATCATCCGCATCACCGAGAATAAACATTCCGTCTCTGTAGTGGTCCCAGTGACCTGAAATCTTATAAAGCTCTCTCTTTGCCATGTAAGGCGTTTTTGTTAAAAGATAACCTCTTTTTTCCTCTTCATCTTCTACCCAGCGTTGTAAAATTTGAACAATTTTAGCTCCTTTAGGTAAAAGTATAGGTAACCCCTGACCAATACTTTCGACAGTCGTAAAAAGTTCCAATTCTCTTCCGAGTTTATTGTGGTCACGCTTTTTAGCTTCTTCTAATTTGGTAATATATTCTTCCAAATCAGCTTTCTTTTCAAATGCTGTACCGTAAATACGCTGCAACATTTTATTCTTTTCATTACCACGCCAATAAGCACCTGCAGCACTCATCAATTTTATATTTTTAACACGACCCGTAGATTCTACATGAGAACCGGCACAAAGGTCAGTAAAATCTCCCTGTTTATAAAAACTGATTACGGCATCTTCCGGTAAATCTTTTATCAATTCAACCTTATAAGGTTCTCCTCGTTCTTCCATCAGAGAAATAGCTTCGGCTCTCGGAAGTTCAAAGCGTTCCAATGCCAAATTTTCCTGTGCGATTTTTTCTATTTCTTTTTCAATAACTTTCAAATCTTCCGGTGTAAAAGCTTTTTCCACATCAAAATCATAATAAAAACCGTTATCTATAGCCGGTCCTATGGCAAGTTTTGCTTCCGGGAACAATCTTTTTACTGCCTGTGCTAACATATGAGATGCAGTATGGCGATACGTCCATCGACCGCCTTCATCAGCGAACGTGAGGAGTTTTACCGTGTGATCTCCATGCAGTTGCGTGAACGCATCTGTGCGAACGCCGTCAATTTCTGCTGCATACGTAGCCTTACGTAAGCGAGGGCTGATTGATTCTGCAATATCTAAAGCTGTGATTCCGTCGTTATATTCTTTAATGGAACCATCCGGTAAAGTAATTTTCATTTTAAACTCCTTAGTATCGTAAACTATGCTGTCAATTACTCCAATCAATACAAATTGTCAATATCGATTCAAGTAAAATAATGTTTTATTAAAAAATATTAAAATATAGTTTTTCTGATTTTCTTAATAAAGTATACTCCCTTAATTTCGCATAGACTCATTATTATTAAAAGGAGAAAAAACAATGAGAAATGAAACAAAATGTATTCATGCAGGTTATCAACCTAAAAACGGCGAATCCAGAATGATTCCGATTGTTCAAAGTACAACTTTTAAATACGATACCAGCGAAGATATGGGAAAGCTTTTTGATTTGGAAGCTTCCGGTTACTTTTATACCAGATTACAAAATCCTACAAATGATTATGTAGCCGCAAAAATCGCCAGCCTAGAAGGCGGTACCGCAGCAATGCTTACATCATCAGGACAGGCTGCTAACTTTTTTGCAGTTTTTAACATTGCCTCTTGCGGAGACCACGTAGTAGCATCTTCAAGTATTTACGGCGGTACATTCAATCTATTCAACGTTACAATGCGTAAAATGGGAATTGAATTTACATTCATAAGCCCGGATGCTACCGACGAAGAAATAAAAGCTGCATTTAAACCTAATACAAAATGTTTATTCGGTGAAACTATCGCAAATCCGGCTCTTACAGTTTTGGATATTGAACGATGGGCAAAAGTCGCTCATGAAAACGGCGTACCGCTGATTATCGACAATACATTTGCTACACCGATAAATTGTCGTCCTTTTGAATGGGGAGCAGACATAGTAACTCATTCGACTACAAAATACATGGACGGTCACGATGCAGCTGTCGGCGGTTGTATTGTAGACAGCGGAAAATTTGATTGGATGGCACATGCTGATAAATTCCCTGGACTTTGTACACCGGACGAAAGCTATCACGGAATTACTTATGCAACTAAATTTGGAAAAGAAGGTGCATTTATTACAAAATGTACTGCTCAATTAATGAGAGACTTCGGTTCTATACAAGCACCGATGAATGCTTATTTCTTAAATTTAGGGCTTGAATCACTTCCTTTAAGAATGAAGCAACACTGTCATAACGGACAAAAAGTAGCAGAGTTCTTAGCCGGTGAAAAAAATGTTGAATGGGTAAATTATCCGGGACTTAAAGGTAATAAATATTATGACTTGGCTCAAAAATATATGCCTAACGGAACTTGCGGTGTAATTTCATTCGGAATTAAAGGCGGAAGAACTGCTGCTGAAAAATTTATGAAACACTTAAAACTTGCCATGATTGCTACTCACGTTGCAGACGCTCGTACTTGTGTTTTACATCCGGCAAGTGCGACACACAGACAGCTTACAGATGAAGAACTTGTTGCCTGCGGCGTAGGCCCTGATATGATTCGTTTTTCATGCGGAATAGAAAATACCGATGATATAATCGAAGATATCAAACAAGCTTTAGAAAAACTTTAATTCCTGTTACAAAAAAAATCAACCTGCTTTAAAAGCAGGTTTTTTTATGCCCAAACGTCTATATTCTCACTTTAAACAATATCACACTGTATTAAAAATAATACATCTAAATCTAAAAAGCGTACTTCATTTTATCATTTACGCCGTATAGCTATAAATACACATTAAAATTATAATTCAGATATAAAAAAAATATTTTTTATGATATAAAGAATATTTGTCTAAAATCAGCAAAGAAAACACTGATTTTTTCTGAAATAAATGGAGAGCTAATATGAGTAAAAAAGCATGGGCCGGACGTTTTACTGAGTCTAACGCACCGTTATTTGAAAAAATGAACCAATCTTTAGGTTTTGATATTAAAATGTTTAAAGAAGATATCGCATTAAACACGGCATATTCAAAAGAATTAAACAGAATCGGTATTCTTTCCTCAAAAGATTATCAAGCTATAGCCGCAGGACTTGCAGAACTTGAAAAAGAAATTGAAGAAAAGGGAATCGCTATCTTTCCGGAAGACACAGAAGATATTCACATGGGAGTAGAA